>NZ_JBFUES010000496.1:0-5469 GCF_056403875.1 Bradyrhizobium sp. P2_E8 | reverse complement strand
CGTCGGGCCGTTCCTGCTGCACCCAGTGGCCCGCGCCCTCGATGATCAGCCTGCGCTTCAGATTGGGCAGCACGCGCTCGAGTTCGTTGACGCGCTTGGCGCCGATCAGGCCGGTGATGACGGCGTCCTTCGAGCCGGCAATGAAGAGGGACGGTTGGTGGATCTGCGCATCCTGCCAGGGCGCCGTCAGCTCCCAATTGCGGTCGAGGTTGCGATACCAGTTCAGCCCGCCGCGGAAGCCGGATTTGCGGAAGGTCTCGGTGAAGTAGGCGAGGTCGGCCTCGCTCAGCCAGTCCGGCAGCGGCTCATCGGCAGTCGCGTGGCCGAGAAATCCCTTGCCCTCCTGCACGAACATGGCCGCGGAGGGATCCGCAAGGCCGCGTCCGCCGAGCACGATGCGCATGGTGCGCGCAACGTCCTGCTCGAACTCGGCCTCGGCGACTCCCGGTGTCTGGAAATACTGCCAGTAGAAGTTGGTCACGCCGCCCTGACGCAGCAGGTCGAGCGGCTTGCCGCGGCCGCGGAATGGCGGCGGCACGCTCAGGCCCGCCACCGCCGTGAAGATGTCGGGGCGGAACAGTGCCGCGTGCCAGGCGACTGGCGCCCCCCAATCGTGGCCGACCACCATCGCCTTCTTCTCGCCAAGCGCCTGCACGAGGCCGACGACGTCACCGACCGTGTCGAAGATCGAATAGGCGCTCACGTCGGACGGCGCCGTGCTCTGGCCGTAGCCGCGCATGTCGGGCGCGACGACGTGAAACCCGGCGGCCGCGAGCGCCGGGATCTGGTGGCGCCAGGAATAGGACAATTCCGGCCAGCCATGACACAGCACCACCAGCGGTCCCTGGCCGGCCTCGCGGATGAACAGATCGATCCCGTTGGCCTTGATCACGCGGGTGGAAGACATCGCTTTTCCGCCTTGTTTCAGGGGTTTGGTCGAGAAATATGAGGTGCCACGATAGGGGTGTGACGAGAATCGTGCAATCTCGGGTTCCGGCACCAGCCTCATGTTGTTCGCGCCGGTTCCGACTGTTAGAACGCCGCTCTCAGGGCTTGGCCATGGCAATTCGTCTCATTTCGCTCCGTCGCAGCCGCTTCACCTCCGGCCTGCTGGTGCGCGCGCTTGTCGCCGGGATGCTGCTCGCGAGCCTCGGTTGGTGCGGAGTGCTCTACGCTGCCAACCAGAGCGTCCAGGGTGCCAAGAAGGCGGAAGATTCCGGCTTTGACGGCGATGCCCCCACCGCGATCCTGATCGAGGCCTCCAGCGGCAGCGTGCTGTTCGAGAAGAACGCCGACGAGCTGCGCGCGCCCTCCAGCATGATGAAGCTGATGACGGCGGAAGTCGTCTTCAACGCCATCAAGAAGGGCGACATGAAGCTGACCGACGAATACCGGATCAGCGAGAACGCCTGGCGCAAGGGCGGTGCGCCGTCGGGCGGCTCGACCATGTTCGCCGCCATCAACAGCAAGGTCTCGGTCGACGATCTCCTGCACGGCGCGATCATCCAGAGCGGCAATGATGCCTGCATCGCGCTGGCCGAAGGCATCGCCGGCAACGAGAAGATCTTTGCCGCCGACTTCATGACCAAGCGCGCCCGCGAGCTCGGCATGACCAAGTCGACCTTCGGCAACTCCAACGGTCTGCCCGACCCCGGCAACAAGATGACGGTGCGCGAGCTCGGCATCCTCGCCCGCCACATCATCCTGGACTTTCCGGAGTTCTACAAACTGTTCGGCGAGAAGGAGTACACCTGGAACAAGATCCGACAGCCCAACCGCAATCCGCTGCTCAATTCGATGGAGGGCGCTGACGGCCTGAAGACCGGCTACACCAAGGAGGGCGGCTATGGCATGGTCGGCTCGGCGGTGCAGAACGGCACGCGGTTGATCGTCGTCGTCAACGGGCTCGAAGACCCCGAGGATCGCGCCACCGAAGCCAAGAAGATGCTGGAATGGGGTTTTCGCAATTTCGAGACCCGCACGCTGATCGCGGCCGACCAGCAGGTCGGCTACGCCAAGGTGTTCGGCGGCGAGAGCCGTTCGGTGAAGCTGGTCGCCAAGACGCCCGTGAAGGTGATGGTGCACAAGAACGGCAGCGACAAGCTGATCGCGCGCGTCGTCTATAGCGGTCCGGTGCGGGCCCCGGTCGAAGCCGGCCAGAGGGTCGGTGTGGTCAAGGTCTGGCGCAGCGGCAACATCGCGGTGGAGACGCCGGTCTATGCCGCCGAGGCAGTCGGCACCGGCTCGACCATGCGCCGCGCCATCGACGGCGCCAGCGAGCTCGTGATCGGCATGTTCCGCGCAGGCGCCGAGAAGCTCTGACCATGAGTGAAAGCGCGACACAGCGGCCGTCCGGACGCGGACGCTTCATCTCCTTTGAGGGCGGCGAGGGGACTGGCAAGTCCACCCAGATCAAGAAGCTCGCCGACCGCCTCAAGGCAGCAAGGATGCGCACCCTTGTGACGCGCGAGCCGGGCGGCTCGCCGGGTGCCGAGATCATGCGCCATCTGGTGCTGTCGGGCATGGGCAAGCTGCTCGGGCCCGAAGCCGAGACGCTGCTGTTCGCGGCCGCGCGCGATGACCATGTCCACACCGTGATCGAGCCCGCGCTCAAGCAGGGCATTTGGGTGCTGTGCGACCGCTTCGCCGACTCGACGCGCGCCTATCAGGGCAGCCTCGGCAGCGTTTCGCCGGCTCTGATCAACGCGATGCAGCGCGTCACGATCGGCGATCTCAAGCCGGACCTCACCCTCATCCTCGACCTGCCGGTCGAGATCGGCCTCCAGCGCGCCGCCGCCCGCCGCGGCAGCGGCACGCCTGACAGGTTCGAGGGCGAGCAGCTCAGCTTCCACCAGGGCCTGCGCGAGGCCTATCGCAAGATCGCCGCGGACGACCCCGCGCGATGCGTGCTGATCGACGCCAATTCCGACCCCGACACAGTGGCGGGCCGCGTCTGGAACGCACTGCGCGATCGTCTCCTTCCGACGCCAGCCTCGGTGGTGTCGGCATGAGCCCGCGTCAGGCCGAGCGCGAGACCGCGATTCCGCATCCGCGCGAGACGAGCCGTCTGTTTGGCCATCGCGAGGCCGAGACGGCGCTGCTGTCGGCCTATCGCAGCGGGCGCATTCCGCATGCCTGGCTGATCGGCGGGCCGCAGGGGATCGGCAAGGCGACGCTGGCCTACCGCATGGCGCGCTTCGTGCTGGCGCACGGCCAACCGCTTGCGGACGTCGTGCAGCGCGCCGAGAGCCTGGCAGTCGACCCTGATGACGCCGTGGCGCGCCAGGTCGCCGCAGAGTCCCATGGCGGGCTGCTGACACTGGAGCGCACGGCGAACGACCGCGGCGTGATGCGCACCGTGATCACCGTGGACGAGACGCGCGAGACGATTTCGTTCTTCGGCTCTACGGCCGCAGCTGAAGGCTGGCGCGTCTGCATCGTCGACACCGTGGACGAGCTCAATCCGAATGCGGCCAACGCGCTTCTGAAGATTTTGGAGGAACCGCCGCAGCAATCGCTGTTCCTTTTGGTGAGCCACGCGCCGGCGCGCGTGCTCGCCACAATTCAGTCACGCTGTCGCAAGCTGCGCCTGCGGCCGCTCGGAACGGACGAGGTGATCAATGCAGCGGCCGAAGCGGCCGGCCTCGCTCCAACCGATCTGGCGTTGCGCGAAGCGGCGGAGGCCTCGGAGGGCAGCGTCGCGCGGGCGCTGACGCTGCTCGGCGGCGATGCGCTGAAACTCCAGCAGCGCACGGCGACGCTTTTGGCGCGACTTCCCCAGGTCGATCCGCGCGAATTGCACACGCTCGGCGATTCGCTCGGCACCAGCGACCGCGTCGCGCTTGCGGCCTTCATCGACGGTATCGACCGCTGGATCGCGGAACGCCTGCATGCGGATGAGGCGAATGCCAACCAGAACCTGCCGCGCCTTGCGCGCCTAGCTGAGGTATGGGAAAAGATCGTCCGCGCCGCGCGTGACACCGAAACCTACAATCTGGAGCGAAAGCCCTTGGTTTTCTCGGTGTTCGGCTGGCTGGCGGACGCAACGCGCTAGAGCATGATCCGGAAAAGTGTGTAGCGGTTTTCCGAGAGGATCATGCTCAAAACAATAACCTAACGCAGGTTCGTTTCCAAATTTTTGAGAAGCCGGTAAAGGAATTCGTCGTGGCAACGCGAGCTAAAAAATCCGTCAAGCGCAAGAGCGGCAAGAAAGCTGCGAAGAAGGCCACCAAAAAGGCCGTGAAGGCGCTCGCGCGCAAAGCTGCCAAGAAGGTCAAGAAGAGCAGGAAGGCTGCCGCCAAGAAGGGCGTGAAGAACAGCGCTGCGAAGACGGCAAAGAAGGCCGGCAAGAAGACTGCGAAGAAGCAGGTCGTCGCGAAGAAGGCTTCCAAGAAAAAGGCCGCCAGGAAAACGGCCAAGGTACCTCCGAACAAGGCACCCGCGAACAAGGCACCTGCAAAGAAAGTGGCCGAGAAGGCGAGGGCAATTGCGCCGCCGGCGGCGCCGGCTGCTGTCGTCGCTCCGCCAAAGGCTGCCAAGCCGAAGGCGCCACGCGCGCCGAAGCCGGTTGCAGCTACGCAAGCCGCAGCGCCCGCCGCGGCTCATGCGCGCGACAACGTCTTCTACATCACGACCGCGATCGCCTATCCCAACGGCAACCCGCATATCGGCCACGCCTATGAGGCGATCGCCACCGACACGCTGGCACGCTTTGCACGGCTCGACGGCAAGGATGTGTTCTTCCTGACCGGCACCGACGAACACGGCCTGAAGATGATTCAGACCGCGCAGAACGAGGGCCTGACCCCGTCCGCGCTCGCGGCCCGCAACGCCGCCCGCTTCAAGGCGATGGACGAGCGGCTCAACGTGTCGTTCGATCGTTTCATCCGCACCACCGAAGAGCAGCACCACCGCTCCACCCAGGAGATCTGGCGGCGCATGGAAGCGAACGGCGACATCTATGCCGACACCTATGCGGGCTGGTACTCGGTGCGCGACGAAGCCTACTACGCCGAGGACGAGACGCGCCTGAACGACGACGGCGTGCGCCTCGGGCCGCAAGGCACGCCGGTCGAATGGGTCGAGGAGAAGAGCTACTTCTTCCGCCTGTCCGCCTATCAGGACAAGCTGCTCAAGCTGTATACCGATCATCCCGATTTCATCGGCCCGGACTCGCGCCGCAACGAGGTGGTGAGCTTCGTCAAGGGTGGTCTGCGCGATCTCTCGATCTCGCGCACCACCTTCGACTGGGGCGTCAAGGTGCCCGGCGACGAAGAGCACGTGATGTATGTCTGGGTCGACGCGCTCACCAACTACATCACCGGGGTCGGCTTCCCCGACGAAAGCGACAGGAACTGGCGCTATTGGCCGGCCGATGTGCACATCATCGGCAAGGACATCATCCGCTTCCATGCGGTGTACTGGCCGGCGTTCCTGATGTCGGCCGGCATTCCCGTGCAGAAGCGGGTC
>NZ_JBFUES010000495.1:0-5476 GCF_056403875.1 Bradyrhizobium sp. P2_E8 | reverse complement strand
GCATGTGCTCGTGCTCGTGAGCGTCGTGACCCAGGATGCAGCGGAGCTCCCCCTGCGCCGCGTCCACATCAGGGCCGGCGGTAAGGATATCGAGCTGGTTCGCCTGAGCCATGAGTTGGTCGGTGTCTCGAAAGGCTCCAGGACCTTTTCGGTGCTTGGCCCCTATCGCGAGGACGGATTCTATCTGGCCCCGGCCGACGCAATGATGGCGGAGGGTTACCTGCAGGCCGACTTCGCGACGCGCCGCAGCGATTTCAACCTGTACAAATTGCCGGGCACGGCACCTGATTTCATTCGGTCGGACAAGAACCCCGTGCCACCGCCTGACAGCAAGCCGGATCTGGCGGTGGTCAAGGCGATGATCAAGCGAGAGTACAAGGGCTTCAAGCCTCCGACGTTCGAGCGGGCGATGTTGCCGTTCTCGGCGAGGTTGGCGGGTCTTGAGTTTTAGTCTGTCATCGCATCGTGCCGGTGCGTGAGGGCGGCCGGCCGGGGCCGGCGGCGCCGAAGTTCTGGTTGAGTTGAAGAACGACGCCACACCCTCGGTACACCCTCGGTGTCGTCCCGGCGAAGGCCGGGACCCATAACCACAGGAAGTAGTGTGGGGCACAGCTCCCACTCCGAGTCTTCGCCAAACTACTCCCTGTGGGTATGGGTCCCGGATCTGCGCTTCGCTTGTCCGGGACGACGGCGGAGATTGATGCGCGCGATTGCGCATCAATCTCGCTGYAGATGGCTGCGCGCTACTCCGCCGTCTGCTGCCTCAGCTCCGCGACATCCTTCGCCGTCAGCTTCGAGCCCTTGGTGCCGAACCGCGCCGTGACGTAGTTCGCCACTGCCGCGATCTCGTCGTCGGTGTACGCGTTGCCGAATGCCGGCATCGACAGCGCACCATCCGGCGTATGCCGCTTGGTGCCTGAGATCACGATCTGCGCGACGTTGGTGGCGGCGGGGTCGTTGACGGCCCAGGTGCCGGTGAGTGTTGCCATCGGCGACACCGGGCTCTCGCCGCTCCAGCCGTGGCAGCTGGCGCAGGCGCTGGCGAACACCTTCTTGCCGTGGGCATCGGCCGTGACGCCGTCGCGGTGCGAGGCGGGCGCGGCCGGGGCGGTGGTGGCAGGCAGGTCGGGCGAGGGCACCGGCGGCACGCTGCGGAGGTAAGCAACGATGCTGCTGATGTCTTCGGGGGCGAACTGGCTAAAGCTGTGGTCGACCGCTTCGCCCATCGGACCCGAGGCCGAGCCGTGGCCAGGTGCGTGGCCGAGCGACAGATACGAGATCAGATCCTCGTCGCGCCAATTGCCAAGGCCGGTCGCCTTGTCGGAGGAGATGTTGAAGGCACGCCAGCCGGCCGTGATGGCACCGCCGAACTTCTTGCGATTGTCCAGCGCAAAGCCGAGATTGCGCGGCGTGTGGCACTCGCCGCAATGCGCCAGCGCCTCCGCAAGATACGCGCCGCGATTCCATTCCGGGCTCTTCGACGTATCGGGTGCAAAGCGCGTGTCCGGATTGAACACGGCCGACCAGAAGATCATCGCCCAGCGCTGGTTGAACGGGAACGACAGCGTGTTGTCGGGCGCCTTCGCGCGCACCGCCGGCAGGCTGAACAAATACGCCTTCACCGCCCGCACGTCCTCGTCGGTCATGAAGGTGTAGGACGTATACGGCATCGCCRGATAGAGCCGCGCGCCGTCATTGCGCTTGCCGTGCTGGACCGCGTTCAGAAAATCCTGGTCGCTGTAATTGCCGATTCCGGTGTCCTTGTCCGGCGTGATGTTGGTGGAATAGAGCGTGCCGAACGGCAGCTTGAAGGCGAGCCCGCCGGAATAGTCCTTCTCGCCCGGCTTGGTGTGGCAGACCATGCAGTCGGCCGCCTTCGCCAGATACTCGCCGCGCTCGACCAGGCTCGCCTTCTCGAGCTTGGCCGGCACGCCGGTCGGCTTGCCGGCGCGATAATCCGCCAGCGCCACTTTCTTGCCGCCGGCGAAGTCGAGCGGGCCGGGCCCGCGGATGATGAAGACGCCGAGCGCCACCGCGACGATGGCGATCACAATGAGGCTCACGAGGATGCGCATCTTGCCGCTCATGCCTTCCTCCCCGCAGCCAGCAGTTTCCGGTCGATCGGCAGGCGCCGCAGCGCCACGCCGGTTGCGGCGTAAATCGCGTTGCGCAGCGCCGGCGGTCCCGCCGTCGTGCCGGTCTCGCCAATTCCGCCGGGTGCCTCGCCGCTCCTAACGACGTGAACCTCGATCTTGGGCGTCTGATTGATCCGCAGCATCCGATAGTCATTGAAGTTGGATTGCTGGACCCGCCCCTTTTCGATGGTGATCTCGCCGTAGAGCGCGGCGGTAAGGCCGAAGATCAGCCCGCCCTCGACCTGAGCCACGATCGTATCGGGATTGACGGCGATGCCGGTATCCACCACCGAGGTCGCACGGCGTAGATTGATCTCGCCTTGCTCGTCGACCTCAGCTTCCACAACGGTTGCGATGAAACTGCCGAAGGACGGCTGCAAGCACACGCCGCGCCCGACGCGCGCCGGCAAGGGTTGACCCCAATTGGCTTTCTCTGCCGCAAGATTGAGGACGGACAGGAAGCGTGGTTGATTGGCCAGCATTCCACGGCGAAACTCGACCGGGTCCTTGCCCGCCTTGCGCGCCAGTTCGTCGATGAAGCATTCGACCGCAAACACGTTGTTGTTGGGCCCGACCCCGCGCCAGAACCCCGTTGGTATCGCCGGCGGTTCGGCCCGCACATATTCGACGTGGACATTCGGGATGTCGTAGGGCACGTCGGTGGCGCTGTCGATCGCGTCGATATCGATGCCCTTCTGGAAGGCCGGCGGCAGCCAGCGCGCGATGATCGCAGCGCCGGCAATCTTGTATTTCCAGCCGACGATCTTGCCGGCCGACAAGGTCGCTGCGATCGTATCGCGATAGACCGGTCGATAGATGTCGTGCTGAATGTCCTCCTCGCGGGTCCACACGACCTTGACCGGCCCGTCGACCTCTTTGGCGATGCGAACGGCCGCGACCACCATGTCAGGCTCGAGCTTGCGGCCGAAGCCGCCGCCCAGCAGGTGATTGTTGACGGTCACCTTCTCGACCGGGAGCCCGGCCGCCTTTGCCGCCTCCGACTGCACGCGCGCCATGATCTGCGTTCCGGTCCAGATTTCGCAGGAATCGGGCGTGCAATGCACCGTGGCGTTCAACGGCTCCATCGTTGCGTGGGCGAGAAACGGCAGCTCGAACGAAGCTTCGAGTTTTTCGCCGCTCGCGAGGCCCTTGGCGATGTCGCCGGTGGATTTGGCGACCACGCCGTCCTTTGCGCTGGCGGCGCGCAAATCGTCCCAAATCGCTTTCGAATTGATCTTTGCGTTCGGTCCCTCGTTCCACGCGATGTCGAGCGCGTCCAGGCCTTTTTTCGCCGCCCACATGTGATCGCCGACGACGGCGACGAGATCGTCGAGCACGACGATCTTTCGCACGCCCGGAATCTTCTTCGCGGCACGATCATCGACCTTGCCGACCTTGCCACCGAAAMCCGGGCACTGCGCCAGCGTTGCGAACTTCATGTTCGGCACGATGGCGTCGATGCCGTAGACCGCCTTGCCGTTGACCTTCTCGGGCGTATCGAGCCGCTTGAACGGCTGGCCGATATAGACGAAATCCTTGGGGTCCTTGAGCGGGACGTCCTTGGGCGGCGTCTGGCCGCTCGCGGCAGCCRCAAGCGCGCCATAGGAGAGCGTCCGGCCGCTCGCCTTGTGGGTCACCTCACCCTTCGACGTCGTGCAACTGGCGGGATCGACGTTCCATTGCGCAGCTGCAGCCTGCACCAGCATGGCACGCGCGCTGGCGCCGGCTTCACGCAGCGGCTTCCAGAATGCCCGGACCGATGTGGAGCCACCGGTCGCCTGAATGATGAAAATCGGATTGCCGTAAAGCTTTTCGTTGGCCGGCGCGTGCAGCAGTTGGACTTTCGACCAATCCGCGTCGAGCTCTTCCGCCAGGATCATCGAGATCGCAGTGTAGATTCCCTGTCCCATCTCGACCTGCGGCATCACCAGCGTGGTCGCACCCTCAGGGTCGATGCGGATGAAGGCGTTGGGCGCGAACTTGCCGTCGGTCGCGTCAGGCGGCTGCACCGGCTCGTTGACGGCGGCGCGCAGCGGCAGGTGGAAGGCGAACAGGAAACCGGTGGCGAGACCCCCGGTCAGGAGCGTGCGGCGGGAGATGCTGTTGTGTGCATTCATGGCGGACCTCACGACTGCCGGCCGGTGGCGGCCTGCTTGATGGCCTCGCGGATGCGCACATACGTGCCGCAGCGGCAGATGTTGCCGGCCATGGCGGCGTCGATGTCTGAATCGTCGGGGTTGGGCGTTGCCGCTAGCAGTGCCGCGGCCGACATGATCTGGCCGGACTGGCAGTAACCGCACTGAACCACTTCGGCCTCTAACCAGGCCTTCTGCACCTTCGCGCCCGCAGGCGTGCTGCCGACGTGCTCGATGGTGGTGATGGTGCGGTTCTCGACCGCGCTGACCGGCAGCACACAGGAGCGCACCGCCTTGCCGTCGACATGTACCGTGCAGGCGCCGCATTGCGCGATGCCGCAGCCGAACTTGGTGCCGGTCATCCCGAGGATGTCGCGCAGCACCCACAGCAGCGGCATGTCCGGTGGCGCGTCGAAGGATTTCGTTTCGCCGTTGATGGTGAGAACAGTTGCCATATGCATCCCCTTGCTCGACGATCGCTTGCGGCGATCAAGCCGACGAAATTTCCGCGCGACCATAATCATAACKACGCGAACCGATGAAGCGTCGAATTTCCTGGCAATGCATATTTGCGCGACCGAAGCGTCTGGCCATGACGTTCACGAATTTGTGCGGCGATCGCTGCAACGGTTTTGGGCTAAATGATATGATAATCGTCATGTTTTGACGCATTTTCGTCGCGCGCCTCGATGGTCGCCGCAGATGATCGTGCGGATGTGCAAAATCATGCGATGACGAAATTCGTGCGATTGGGAAAGTCGGGCGGCGATCGCGGCTACGTTCGACGGGATTAATCGCGGCTGGCCATTGTTGTGCCCTCTCCCCTTGCGGGAGAGGGCAACACCGCTGGGGGATACAACCTCACTAGGGTGAGGGGTCTCTCTTCGCGAGTCCGGAATTGTAGGGTGGGCAAAGGCGCACTTGCGCCGTGCCCACGAACTTTGCAAGACAGCAATAGACACGTGGGCACGCTTCGCTTTGCCCACCCTACGGCACTGCGCCGTGAGTATGTCAGGTGACCGCGCCCCGCGCCGCGATCGGCCAAAGCGCCTCCACGCGGGCGTCCGGTTTATTGAAGCCGCGCACGCCGACATACCAGTCGTAGAGATTGACGGTCGGGTCGCAATGACCCGGGATGAGCGTCACCTTGTCGCCAATCGCCAGCCGTGACGAAGCGCTGTCGAAGTCGAGCAGGCCGTGCTAGTC
>NZ_JBFUES010000494.1:0-5480 GCF_056403875.1 Bradyrhizobium sp. P2_E8 | reverse complement strand
GTACATAGCTTTCGACGACAGGCTTCAAGGGCCTTTCCTGGTTCGGCAATGTGAGGCCTCCCCTGCTGGTTCCAGCGGAACTACGCKTTCTCGCCCCCAATATCTTGGCCGCCGCTACCTCGAGGCGGCTCGATAGTTCCATTCATTCGGGCCACGACCTGGCAGTGGCAAATCGAGGACATTCGTAGCTTGGAGGCGTAGACACGGAGCAATGTCGAACGAGCAATGTCCGCTTTAGCGCCGGCCTTTTGACCTCGAACCGAGCAGATCATGCGTTCCGCTGATGCTCACCGTTCCCGAGCACTCAAAGCCGCCGAAAATTCCGCAGGAGCCGGTGACCGTAACGCGCAAGTCTTTGCGTTGGTACATGTCGACTGAAATGCCCACGCGCGAAAAGTCGTTCGCGCTGTTCGGCAGGATCAGATCGATGTGCTCTGCGGCCCATTGCGGTATATGCTTGTTGCTCTTCCAGAACAGTTCATTGCCGGCGTGATGCACGAAGTTCGGCCCGACCGTAAGCGCACCGTCCACGCCCTCGAACACGAAGCCCGTTTCGTCGATGTGCACGTTCACCCGATCAGGTGCTACGGCGAAATGCAGCGAGGTGATGTCCTGGGGCTGCGGGTCCTTGCCGAATTGCGAACTGTAGGCGTCGCTCCATTGTCCGCGGTCGCGCCCGAGCCCGAAGCCGTGGCGGCCCGGGAGATCCCGCGTTGAGAGCGGCCTGTCCGACAGCTTTGGGCGCCAGATCTCCCGAAACCCCTTGCCGATCGTTGCCGCCATCGACAGATCGAGGGCCCAATGCGACGCTTTCTCCGGGCTCTGCCCTTCTGCGAAGGCGTCGAATCCGTCCGTCGTCTTGGCAATGCGCAGCTTCTTGATCAGCTCTTCCCAGTCCTTGGGCAAGAAGGTGACGCCGTCGAGTGTGGTCGTCGCGGCAGCGACACCATACTTCTCGAGTTGGTGTCGGATGTAGGGCTTCTCGTCATAAAGGCGCACATCCGGGTTGGGGCCGGCAAAGTAATTCTTCAAATCGATCTGCGGCCGAAGCATCGTCAGTCGCGCCGCGATCTTCCGGTAAGTGTCGGTCGTCGTCGGATCAGTCGTCGTCATGGAACGCCCTCCGAGCCAATCCTCCCCTCAGATTGGTCTCACCCGAACGGGCTCGGGTTCAATGCCGGCTCGTTCGATCAAGCTACCGCCCGGCCCAGGTCATTCGAATTCCTGTCGCGCCAGCACATTGACTGTTTGAACCTGCCGATCGGACACGGCGACCACCATCCGTGGGGTAGTGTGAACAACGAGGACGATCAAATGTCACTGCGGAGCAGGGTGTTAGACGTACTCAATGGCCCGGCGGTCGCACGCATGCGGTTCCGGTTTCCGATCCGCGGCAGCCATGTGACGATTGCGCCGCAAACGTTCCATCACGTTGCCCGGGCGATCCGGTTGGGGCAGGTCACCGTCGCGGCTCCGACCGATCTCGCAGCGGGTGTTGCTGCGCAATATAACGATGTCGCGCGAACCCGAGCCGACGGCACAGCGGTCGCCGCCAATACGCTGGAGGTCGTGTCGGCGACGGGGCGGCTGGATGAGGCCTATATCGTCCACGAAAGCCTGCATGCGGCATACGATCTGTTGCGTACCGGCCTTGATGCCAATGCGGAAGAGGCGTCTGCCTACGTCTGCACGGCGCTCTATTGCCGCATGACAGGCCTGCCGCGCCCTCGCTGGGCCAACGGGCCGATCTACGCCAATGCCGCAGAGGTCGCCCGAACGCTCCTGTCCCAGTATCAGAAGGGCGATCCCGGGATTCCCTGGGTCGGCGAGCATGAATGGAAGATGCTGCGCGCAGGTGTTGGCTTTGATCCGGTCTATACGCGCGGACCAGGCGGTATTCTCACGGGATGGCTCCTCGGCCAGCAATATACCCACGACGGCTAGAGTGCCAGGGCCGCATCCGTTTCAGGAAATGGCAGGAGCTTCCAACTCCTGCCGTTCATCGCCAACGGAACCGACGCACTTGAGCGCGTCATGCGACCAGCAGGCCCAGCTTGCCGACCATCGCAAGCGAGCGTTGAACGCTTTCTCGCGTTGACAGCAACAACGGATCGGCAGGCTTCCCGGCACTATCCTTCTGGTCTACCTGGATGGTCGGGCCGAATCTTTCGGTCATTTCGGCCGTGATCTGATCGATAGTCCGCGCACCGTCGAGCAATTGCAGGAAATCCCTGGTCCGGTCGTCCTCCAACTGTACCGTCTGGTGGAGGAGGTTGGTGACGAGCGGACCTGTTTGCGCTTGTCTTCGTGCGAGCAGGCTCGCCTGCGGATGCTCGGAAGCTTCCTTCAACAGAAATGGGCGCGAGAGCAGGAACGAAACCTCGCCGCTGCAAGCCAGGATGAACATTGCCTCCGTCAGCACTTTTTCGTCATCATCCGCGTGTCGGCCGCCCAGCAGCGCGCGAGCGCCATCGAGCAGCTCGCCAAACGATAATGCTCGCGGCCAGGCCCGGCCGAGACATAGATACGCAGCCTTCAAGATCGGATTGGTTACCGTGACCCTGCTGCCGTCCTGGTTCTCGAACTCTACCGTGGATTCGTCAGTCACGCAGGCGTCGGGATGGACCGGGTTGGTCGTGCTCAGCAAATGGAACCTGGTGACGAAATCGAGGTCGATCTGGCGGGATAGCGAAATGCTGTCGTGGCAGAGCAAGGTGCGCCGAAAGCCGTTGCCGTCGATGAAGTCCTGATATTGATCGCGCGCCATGAACTCGCTTTCCGGGAAGCGCTGCAGCGTTGCGCGAACCTCCTCGGAATAGCCGGCAAGATAGCGTCGTGAGAAATCAGCGTCGCCCAGATATTGCAGGCCATGACGGTTTGCATCTTCGGCGACCTCATGCAGGAGAAATGCCTCGGCACCATCATCGAGATCGTCGTGAAATAAAAGTTCGTCGGGGGACTTGAGGACGCGGTTGTACTGGTCGCGCATAACTGCGCCGTGCACCGAGTTGGCCTTCGAGCCGTCGCTCAGGAACTTCAAGATCGCGCGGGCCTGTCCTACCTTCTCCTTCATGTCGGTGAGACGGCGGGTGTGATACCGCATCATGTCGCGGACCATGTCGCGAAGATGCGAGAACGGGTGCGCATTGTAGCTGACGTAGCAGACCCCGCGCGGAGCCAGGTTCTGCTTGAAGATCATCATCATCTTCTCGCGCACCGCCGGCGGCACCCAGGAATACACGCCGTGTGCGATGATGTAGTCGAACTGCCCGAAGCTAGCGTCGACGTTCATGATGTCGCAATGGAGGAGCTTGATATTGCTCAGGCCCAATGTGGCGATATTTCGCTGGCCGCGCTCGATCGTCACGCCGCTCAGGTCGACACCGACGAATTCGCTGTTTGGATATTGAAAGGCCATCGGCAATAGGTTGCCGCCAACGCCGCAGCCAAGCTCGAGCACCCGGCAACGCTCGACCGGAGCCGCCTGCATGCCGTAGACGGCAGCAATGGTAGCGAGATGGTTCGGATGAGTGAGCCCGTAGACGTGGCCGGGGTAGTAGACCTCGTCGTATGGCGTGGGACCGGTGCTCGGGTGGCGATGCTCGGTTTGAATGTTCATCGTCCTCAATTCCACGAATATGCGAACTTGTCGTTCTCGATCGAGACCCGCGCTTGCTTGACTTCTTCCTTGGCAAGCGACTTGCTGAGGAATTCGCGCGACAGCTCCGGGAGCAGGGTGTTGGTGATGATGTTGTCAATCATTCGCCCGCCGGAGTCCGGATCGTTGCAACGTGACACAATGTGCTCCACGACGGCGTCATCGTAGCTGAAGGCCGCGTTATGGTTGTCACGGAGGCGTCGTCCGATCCGGTCGAGCTGCAACCGAGCGATCCCGGCGAGCATTTCGTCGGATAGCGGGAAGTACGGTATCGAGACGATGCGTCCGAGCAGCGCTGCAGGAAACACCTTCAGCAATTCCGGCCTCAGCATCTTGGCGAGCTCTTCCGGCTCGCTGCGATACCTTGGATCTCGCGAGAGGCCCATGATCAGATCGGTGCCGACGTTGGTGGTCAGGATGATCAGCGTGTTCTTGAAGTCGATCCGCCGCCCGTTGCCGTCCTCCATGGTTCCCTTGTCGAACACTTGAAAGAAGATCTCGTGGACGTCGGGATGAGCTTTCTCCACCTCGTCGAGCAGAATGACGCTATAGGGCTTGCGCCGGACAGCCTCGGTGAGGCGTCCACCTTCGCCATAGCCCACATAGCCGGGAGGCGCTCCCTTCAAGGTCGAGACGGTGTGCGCCTCCTGGAACTCCGACATGTTAATCGTGATCATGTTCTGCTCGCCACCGTAAAGAGTCTCGGCAAGCGCCAGGGCGGTTTCGGTCTTTCCCACTCCGGACGGACCAGCCAGCATGAACACGCCGATCGGTTTCGACGGGTTGTCAAGCTTGGCGCGGCTGGTCTCAATTCGCTTGGCGATCATCGTCAGCCCATGGGACTGGCCGACGACGCGGCGGTTGAGGATCTCCGGTAGCTTCAGCACGGTTTCGATCTCGTCGCGCATCATCCGGCCGACCGGGATGCCGGTCCAGTCAGAGACAACGGACGCCACCGACTGCTGGTCTACATGGGCGTAGACCATCCGCTTTTCCGGATTGATGCTCTCAAGCGTGTCGAACTTGCCGCGCAGCTCCGCGCGCTTGGCAGCCGGATCGTCGCCTTCCTTGGGTTCGGACAGGATCTCCCGAATGCTGCGGATGTCCTTGACGAGCTCCTGCTCTGCGGCCCAATCGGCTTCGAGGTTCGTCAGCTTGTCCTTCAGTGCTGCGATGTCGTTGTCGATCACTACGATGCGCTCGTCGTCCTCAATCCCAAGATCGCCGTCGCTGACGAGTGCCGATCTCTCAGCTTCACGGGCGGCAATCGCAACCCGTGCATCCTCGATCAGGGCCGGTGTCGCGCTCTGGCTGATCGCCACGCGTGCCGAGGCGGTGTCAAGCAGGCTGACCGCCTTGTCCGGCAACTGCCGTGAAGGAATGTAGCGGTGGGACAAGTTGACCGCTGCGACGATCGCTGCATCCGAGATGCGAACGCCGTGGTGCTTTTCCATCGGACCGAGAAGTCCGCGCAGCATGATACAGCAGGTCTCCACGTCCGGTTCATCGATCTGGATCGGCTGGAAGCGTCGTGTGAGCGCGGGATCTTTCTCGATATACTGGCGATATTCTGCCCACGTGGTGGCGGCGATCGTGCGCAGCGTGCCACGGGCGAGGGGAGGTTTCAGGAGATTGGCCGCATCACCGGTGCCGGCCGCGCCGCCGGCGCCGATCAGCGTGTGGGCTTCATCGATGAACAGGATGATGGGGGTGGGTGAGCTCTGGACCTCGTCGATCACCGACCTCAAGCGCTGCTCAAACTCACCCTTCATGGAGGCACCGGCCTGCATCAGGCCGATGTCGAGCGCACAAAGCCTTACAC
>NZ_JBFUES010000493.1:0-5484 GCF_056403875.1 Bradyrhizobium sp. P2_E8 | reverse complement strand
GCATCGCACGCGGCAGGTCGACATCGCCAAGAAACTGTTCGGCGCGATGGGGATCGCGCGTGACGACAAGCCAATGCGCCAGGACTGGGTGCTGCGCGGCTTCCGCCAGTTCGACGCGCCGGTCTCGCTGGTCCTGACCTATGACCGCGTGCTCGATCCCGGCGCAGTCTGCCATTTCGATCTCGGCGCGCTCTGCTACGGCATCGTGCTCGCAGCCTGGGACCGCGGCCTCGGTTCGGTGATCAACGGGCAGGGCATCATGCGCTCGGATATCGTGCGCGAGGTTGCCGGAATCCCCGAAGACGAGGTGATCATGACCTGCGTCGCGATGGGTTATCCCGACGACGGCTTTGCCGCCAACGCGGTGCGCTCGGATCGCGAGCACAACGATGATTTCGTGCGTTATGTCGGCTTTGCCGACTAGCGCGAGAAGTCACTGACGCGGAGAGCTGACTGTGGCGGCGGGGAGGAGAATATTTTTTGATGCCGAGCCATTAGTGGCTCTTGCAATCTCGATCGCACGGGAGGAACAATACGCGCAGTGAAAGGTTTGTTGCTGGCGCGAGGGAATTGACATGCGGCGGCTGGCTAGCCTGGTTCGACGGTTCTTCGGTCCGCGACCGCGGTACCCGATCGATGACGATCCAAATCTTCCCTTCACATCCGATGAGTTCGGCAAGCTGATCCGCAGCGGCAGACACGAGGACATGAAGCTGCTTGCGGAAGGACTGGCTTCCCGATCGATTCCGTATCGCGCCAAATACCGGGCCACGCACTAAGCGCGGTTCGTAGCGAGGTCCTCGCTGCGGGATCGCCCCGCCTGCGCGGTCATCGCGTGAGCGCAACCTGCTTGAACGAGGTTACGAGGGCCTTCTCCAGCTTTCCGGTCATCCCGCAAAGGATGTTGTAGGCCTCGGTGCGCGGCATTGTCGGCTTGTAGTGCCGGTGCTCGATCAGCGCGGCGAAGATGTCCGAGATCGTCAGAATGCGGACGACGTCATTGATGCTCTCGCTGCACAGCGCGTCGGGATAACCGCTCCCGTCGAGATATTCGTGGTGATGCCGCACGGCATCGAGAATCTCGGGCGATATCTTCTCGTGGCTCTTGAGAAATTCGTAGCCGGCAGTCGGATGGGTCTCGATCATGGCGCGCTCCTCGGCGTCGAGGCGGCCGGGCTTGTCCAGGATCGCAAGGGGAATCTGGGCCTTGCCGATGTCGTGGAACATGGCCGCCGAATACAGGCGCTCCAGGTCGGCTCGCCCGACGCCGAGGCTCAGCCCGAAGTCGATCGCGACGCCGGTCACCAGCAGGCAATGCTGGTAGGTTCCCTCGTGATGGCGCCGCACCGTCGTGAGCCATTCGGACAGGCCGTGTTCGCTGATGCGATCGGCAATCTTGCGGCCGGCCTCTTTTGTGCCGACGACATCAAGGGGCTCGCCGAGCGCGACGGCCGTGAACATCGATGCGATAGCGGTCGCCGCGGCTTCCACGGCGTTGTCCGGCTGCGGCGTGTCGCTCGATAAGGCCGCAGAGGCCAGTTCGGCCGGGTCAGCCAGCGCCGTCAGCAGGTTGATCTTGTTGATCGTCCCGGGAAGAACGAGGGTGGCGCCGAGCGCGTAGGCCTGCGCGATACTCACGTGAGCGGAGTGCTCGACGAGGAAGACACGTTTCGTGGCCTTCGCCAGCTTGGCGGCCCGCTTCTTGATGGCCGCGATGTTGCAGACGTCACGCAGCTCCGCGCGAATGACGTATGCGAATGGCACTTGCGACAGCTTGGCTTCCGCATCGAGCCGTTCACCGGCGACGGTAAACTGCCGTTCGAGGATCGAGCAGACGCTTGCCAATTTGTCGGAGGAATCGGCCAGCACATGCACGAAGGGGCGAGCCGCTTCCGCCTTTCGGATGCCGCCGTCGCCTTTGACGGGGCTGGATATGGTTCGGGTACTCTGCACGGCGGACCGGGATTATGATGACATTGAATGAGCTTGATGAATTCGGGAGCCTATTTGCTCGGAGTGGAGTTTGGCGCAGCCGCAGCTTTTGCGCTCGCCGGCTTCTTCTTGCCGTCTGCAGTGATGAAGTGCACGCCGGCCATGGTGCCGTCGATCCACACCAGCTCGCAGCGGCGGTAGGCGAGACCCGTCGACGACAGCAGCAGGAAGAATTCCTTGGCCTGGAGGACGTCGAGCGTGCCTTCGACCTCGATCTTGGCGCCACTCTGCGACACGTCGAGCAGGACGCAGCTGCGTCGCCACGTGCCGTCCGAGCCCATCAGATTGACAGCCTGCTTGTGATCCATCCGTACGCGAAGCGCCTTGCGACCGTCGAACCTCATCGGTTACCCCCCGTTTCTGTGCCGCCCCGGATCGCTTGTGTTGGCACTCGCTGCAATTTCCCCCCAGCGCACTGTCCATTGGCTGGTCGACAAGAGAAGCGTGTCGAAAATCTGCTGCGCTCGTTCGCGCTCGGCAAAGGAGAGACGTGCACCGCCGCGGTTGTTGAGGATCGCGAGCGTGGTCTGCCAGTTCAGGCGCGACGCCCGGCAGGCCATGACCAGGCCCTCACAGTCGGCATCGGTCATCACGTGCTCGATGATCTCGATCGGGACGGCGGAAAGCACCGACAATGCCGTGAAGAGATTGGCCATCTCACCGCGGATCGCGAAGCGGTTCACTGTGGAGTCGTTGAGCTTGCCGACGCGGCTGAGTGCGACGATCTCGGGCTTTGCGTTCGCATAGTCGGTCGAGCAGGGCCGCTTTGGTACGATCCGAGCGGGCGTTGGGTTCGCGGCGGCGTCTTGCGCCGGCGGCACGGAGGAAGCGTTGGGCTTGGCCGGCGCATTCTCGCCGGATGGAGCCGCGAGCAACTTGCGCAAGACGACGTCGGGTGTGCCCGGCCTGAGCGCCAGCGTCTTCGTGATCTCGCCATCCGCCGCGCTCTTCTCAATGAGCCCGGCATAGGCCGCACCGGAGAATCTCGTTCCAGGGTTCTTGATCAGCGCAAGGTAGATCGCGCGGCCACCGCGCCTGACCAGTGCCTCGGCTACGGCCGCTTCGACTTTGTCTCGGGTCGCAATCGCAATCTGATGCCTTTCGCCGCAGGACCTCGCCACCGCTTCAAGGTCGGACGCGGACAATGCCTGCGATTTGAGCAGGATCGGGCACGCCACCTCCGGATCGTCGTGCGAAGCCAGGTGCCGCAATGTGTCTTGCGGTGCAACATTGAATTCAGCAAGTGCCTTGCTGAGCTGGACGAGCGCGCTGGAAGTGACCCTCTCGGCAAGGCGCAGGAGGATGCTGTCGACCACGTTGACGAGCTTTTCATGGGGACTGTCGTGCCTGCTGGTGAGCAGTTGCACGATGTCGGAGAGGATACGCGCACAGCGCTCCGGCGGGCTCGCTGCGACCGCTGCTTCCAATTCGACGAGAATATCGGCAGGCGAATTTGCCATCATGGCAGGAGCCTGAATTCAAATGACTTCAACTATTCAACGAGCTTCATTGCGCCTCATAGTTGTTAATTTGAACTTACGCACCTTAATCGCTAGGGTATCGCCACACCGTCGTCTTCGCTGGAAACGCTATCGAAATTTGGCAGGACGGGAACCGTCACTTGTCCTTTGGATTGGACCCTCGCCAACTGATCGAGAGGGGATAGGATGATTCTTTCGATCTAACGGGCAACCGAAAGGGGGGAATCAGACCGGTACTGTCGCCGGATGCGCGTCGTTTCGCGACGCTGCTTTTCATTTGCCATGACCAATATTGATGAGGCGCCTGGGCTGGCGCCAAAGATATTCCGTTTTGCAGACGTGGATGAATTTCGCAACGCGATCCGCGGTCTGAATTTCGAGTTCACGCCGCTCGTGCGAACGATCGCGGCCGAGCAGATCATTTTGCAACTGCCCGGCTGCGACGTTAACGTGACGCGGTCGTTTCCGCGCGTCGTGGATGCGCAACTCATCGCGGATTGCACGGCGGTTGGTTTTGCGATGGACGACCTTGAAGTTCCCATTCGCTTCAACGGCGCACAACGCGACCGTGCGGTCATCGTCATCGGCGGCAGCGGCGCTGCCTACAACACCATTGAGGAAGTGGAGCGGCAAATCGCCTCGGTCATCTTCCGACCAGAGGTCACGGACCGCGGCTGGCCCGAGACGCACTCCTGCTTCAAGATTTTCGAGACGAGCACGCCGGCGCTGCACTGGCTACGGAAAGTTGTCAGGGAGGTGGTGGCCGCCGCGTCCGAGCCCATCGATCCCGTCGATGTGCCGCTGAAGGCCGCGGCGATGAAGGAGTCCTTGTTCGGGGCAGTCGATGCCGCGTTCGCCGATTTGGTTCCCGCGCGATGGACGGTGCGACCGAACGACGGGCGGCAGTTCAAGACATTTCAGGACATCCGCGCGCTGTTGTCCGGCGATCTCTCACAGCCCATCTACAGCGAGGAGATTGCGCGCAAGCTCAACCTGTCCGTCCGCACCCTGCACGACGTCGTCCGCCGCTATCGCGGCATGAGCCTGCACCGCTATTTACGCCTGCGCCGGCTGTGGCTGGTGCGCAGGCGGCTGCTCGCGGGAGCCGACAGCGTCAAGGCCGTGGCGCTGGCGTTCGGCTTCTGGCATCTCAGCGACTTCTCCAGGAGCTATCGCGACCAGTTCGGCGAGACGCCGTCGCAAACGCTGGAGCGTGGGCGAAGGGCGTAGCGAGACAATCGGATTGGGTCCGTTCCGTCATTTCGTGCTAGCCTGCCCGCCATGAGCAACCGCATTCTCGTCCTCTACGGATCCTACCGTTCCGACCGCATGGGCATCCGCCTTGCGAATTTCGTCATCAATCGCCTGCGCGAGCGCGGCGAGGATGTCGAGTTCATCGACGCCAAGGCGATCGGCCTGCCGATGCTCGACCGCATGTACAAGGAATATCCCAAGGGCGCCGCGCCCGAGGCGCTGGAGAAGCTGGCCGGGCAGATCCGCGGCGCGGACGGTTTTGTCTTCGTCACCGGGGAATACAATTGGGGCATTCAGCCCGGATTGAAGAACCTCACCGACCATTTCCTCGAAGAATGGTTCTGGCGTCCGGCCGCGATCGTCAGCTATTCCGCCGGCCGCCTGTCCGGCGCGCGCGCCTCGACCGCCTGGCACGGCACGCTGTCGGAAATGGGCATGGTGGTGGTGTCGAGCACCATCGGCGTCGGCCCGATCGCGCAGACGTTGTCGGCGGATGCCGAGCCGATCGGCGAGGGCGGCAAGGCGCTGGAGCGTTCGTTCCCGCGCTTTGCCGACGACCTTGCATGGTGGATCGAGGCGGCCAAGGCGCAGCGGGCGCGCAAGGCGCCGCCTTACTGATATCCCTCACCGCGAAGACGTTCCCGTAGCCCGGATGGAGCGAAGCGCAATCCGGGATGTCGTACATCAACGGCACCGTCCCGGATTACGCTTCGCTCCATCCGGGTTACGAATCTGCGTGCAGTCCGGAGCCTAGGCG
>NZ_JBFUES010000492.1:0-5495 GCF_056403875.1 Bradyrhizobium sp. P2_E8 | reverse complement strand
GTTCTGGACTATCTGCATCACCTGATTTTGCCGAGCTTGGTGCTCTCGCTCGTTCACGTCGCGATCTGGAGCCGCTACATGCGCACGGCGACACTCGATGCATTGAGTCAGGATTTCGTCAAGACGGCGCGCGCCAAGGGTGTCAGCGAACGCCGCATTTTGCTGAAGCATGTCGTCGGCAATGCATTGCTGCCGATGATCACGCTGGCAGGGATGCAGCTGCCCAGCATTCTGACCGGCGCATTGGTCACGGAGACGGTGTTTACCTGGCCCGGAATGGGTCGGCTGTTTCTCGACAGTCTCGGTTACAGCGACTATCCCGTCGTGATGGGGCTGTTGATATTCTCGGCCATCCTAGTCGTGTTGGGCAACCTGATCGCAGACATCATCATCGCCACCGTCGACCCGCGTATTCGCCTGGGTTGAGCCCGCGGACTCGTGCCTGATAACAGGAGGCAGCAGAAATGACCGTCATCGCCGCGCACGCTACTCCGACTCGCTGGTGGCACAGCCGTGCGGCATACCGCTTCATGCGCCATCATCTGGCGCTCGCCGGGATCGCGATGATCAGCCTGCTCGTGCTGGCGTGCGTCATAGGCCCCTATGCCTTGCCGTACGACTCGCTCCATATTGATCTGCGCGCCCGCTTTGCTCCACCTCTCAGCGGTCAGCACTACTTCGGCACCGACCCCTTGGGACGTGACTTGGCCGCACGGCTCTTGATGGCCGGGCGCATCTCGCTGCTGGTGGGATTCTCCGCGATGTTGCTGTCAACGCTGATCGGCACCCTGGTCGGCGTCACGGCGGGCTATCGCGGTGGCTGGGTCGGGGCGGCGCTGATGCGAACCGTGGACGGCTTCCTGTCCTATCCCTCGATCTTCCTCGTGCTGGCGCTGGCCGCGACGCTGCGGCCGAGTCCCGTCATGATCACCGTCATCATTGCCGTCACGAGCTGGATGGAGACTGCCAGGATCGTCGAGGCCGAAGTCCGCTCGCTGCGCGAGCGCGAATTTGTCCAGGCTGCACGCATGGTGGGGCTCAGCGGGAAGCATATTATGTTCCGCGAGATCTTGCCCAATGCCATGGGTCCAATCATCGTCGCCGCCAGCCTGGCGGTCGCCCGCGCAATTCTGCTGGAAGCCTATATCAGCTTCCTCGGCTACGGCATCCAGCCGCCACTGCCCAGCTGGGGCAACATGCTCAACGGCGCCCAGCAATATCTGGCGAGCGCTCCATGGCTCGCCATCATTCCCGGTGCCGCGATCACGATCGCGGTGACGAGCTTCAACTTCATCGGCGACGGCCTCCGAGATGCCCTTGACGTTCGAGACGACCACATTTGACAGTTCGACCTGAATGCGATCCGCGCGCAACAGGGCACCCCGCAACGTATGAGAGCAAGCGCCATGCACGCGCCGCGAGTTGAAGACAAGGCGACACCCTACTGGTGGGAAGCCGCCCCGCTTACCCCGCTGCCTCAGCAGCCATTGCCCAGGAATCTCGACGTGCTGATCGTGGGCGCGGGCTATGCCGGACTTTCGGCTGGTCTGGTGCTCGCGCGCGAAGGGCGCTCGGTTGCAGCCTTTGATGCGATGGATCCGGGTGAAGGGGCCTCGACGCGCAACGGCGGAATCACCAGCGGAACGATTCGTCCGGATTACGCGACGCTTACGCGGCGGTTCGGCGAAGAGAAGGCGCTGGCGATCGAGGCCGAAGGCAAGGCCGCTCGCGAATTCCTGTACGATTTCATCAAGACGGAAGGTCTCGTCTGCGACTTCCAGCCGGTGGGGCAGTTCAAAGGCGCTTTCGGCTATGAACAATACGAAGCCATGGCGCGTACTGCGGATAGGCTCGCGAAGAAACTCGGGATAGAAGCTTATGCGGTTCCTTACGCCGAGCAGCGCAAGTACGTTGGTACGGATGTCTATCGCGGCGGCACGGTTCGGATGGACATCGGCGGGCTGCACCCTGCGAAGTTTCACTCCGAACTGCTACGCGTGGCACTCGCTTCGGAGTTGACCGTCCACGGACGAACACCGGTCATCTCAATCGACAGAGATGGCTCCGGTTTCCGCGTACTGACCGCGGCCGGCACGGTGCGGGCGCGTCAGGTGCTGGTCTGCACCAACGGTTACACCGATGCTGCCGTGCCCTTCCTGCGCCGCAGGCTGGTCCCGGTCCGCAGCCGGATCATTGCGACCGAGGAGCTCGCGCCTGACGTCATGGCGCGGCTGATGCCGAAACGCATGATGATCACCGAGAACCGGGAGGTCGGCTTCTATTACCGGCCCTCACCGGACGGCAAACGCATCTTGCTCGGCGGCCGCGACAGCTCCCGCGTCGGCGATCCCGCCGCTCCGAAGCTGCTTCTCCGCAAGGGCCTGATCAATCTGTTTCCGGAGTTGGAGGCCGTTCGCCTCTCGCACAGCTGGTTCGGCAATGTGGCCATGAACCGCGACATGATTCCGCGCATCTTCGAGAAGGACAGTGTCGTCTATGCCACCGGCTTCTGCGGGTCGGGCGTGGTCTGGGCGCCATGGGTCGGTATGCACGCGGCCCACAAGCTCATGGGACATGAGGAGCGGGCGCGCACGGCCTTTGACTTCCGGCCTCCGGCCTTCATCCCGTTCTATCGGGGTAATCCCTGGTTCATGCCAGCCTTCATCCAGGGTTACCGAATGCACGACCGGATCGCGATGTGGCGCGCCAGTCGGTGATAGCCGCCAGCACAGCGTGAATTCCAGAGGCACTGCCGCCTCCCGAAAGAAGACGAACCATGCATTACGTATCCACACGCGGTCATTCAGGCCGCAAGCAGTTCTGCGAGGCACTGCTTGAGGGCCTGGCCCAGGATGGTGGGCTGTATGTCCCTGAGACCTACCCTCGCGTGGATGACGCTACACTGGACGCGTGGCGCAGCCTGTCCTACCCCAGCCTGGCTTTCGAGATCCTGTCGCTCTACGTCAGCAATATTCCGCCCGTCGACCTGAAGGCAATCTGTGAAAAGACCTATACGCCCGAGGTCTTTGGAAGCCCCAAGATCTCGCCACTGCGAAAGCTCGAGAACGGTCTTTACCTCCAGGAATTGTCCAACGGTCCGACGCTGGCGTTCAAGGACATGGCTATGCAGTTGCTCGGCAATCTGCTCGAGTACGAGCTGGCGCGCCGGCATCAGGAATTGAACATTCTTGGCGCGACCAGCGGCGACACCGGCAGCGCCGCGGAATACGCCATGTGCGGAAAGAAGGGGGTGCGGGTCTTCATGCTGTCACCCCGTAGGCGGATGAGCGCCTTTCAACAAGCTCAGATGTTCAGCCTACAAGACGAAAACATCCACAACATCGCCATCGATGGTGTGTTCGACGACTGCCAGGACATCGTCAAGCGTGTGTCCGGCGATCTGGAATTCAAGCAGCGATACAAGATCGGTGCGGTGAATTCGATCAATTGGGCGAGGCTGCTGGCGCAGGTCGTCTATTACTTTTATGGGTATCTACAAGCGACCGAGGGGCGGTCGGCAGGTGCAAGCTTTACCGTGCCGTCAGGAAACTTCGGAAACATCTGCGCCGGTCACGTCGCGCGGATGATGGGACTTCCGATATCCCGCCTCGTCCTTGCGACCAACGAGAACGACGTGCTCGACGAGTTCTTCCGCACCGGCATCTATCGCGTGCGAAGCCGAACCGACACGCTTGAAACATCGAGCCCGTCAATGGACATTTCCAAGGCCTCTAATCTCGAGCGTTTCGTGTTCGACCTGCTCGGTCGCGACGCTGGTCGGACCAAACTACTGTTTGAGGATCAACTCAGGGAACGCGGGGCCTTCGATCTAAGCGAAGATCCCTGCTTCGCCGATGCGGCAGCCCGTTTCGGCTTCCGCAGCGGCAGGAGCACCCATGCCGATAGGCTGGCGACGATCCGTGATACGTGGGAGCGCTTTGACACCATGATCGACCCGCACACTGCCGATGGTGTGACGGTCGCGCATATGCACGGCTCCCCCGAGGAGCCGATGATCGTGCTCGAAACTGCACTGCCGATCAAATTCGCTGCGACGATCAGGGAAGCGTTGGGCCGCGAGCCGGATCGTCCAGAGCGTTTCGACGGCATCGAAGACTTGCCGAAACGGGTCAAGGTCCTCCCTGCGGACGCACAGGCGGTCAAGGACTACATCGCGCGCATTGTGCAGGCCTGCTGAGCGGACGAACCGGGAACTGCTGCGCCATGGCCGTTTTTACCGAATTGTCATTCGACGAGGTCGCCGCGTTCTTTCGAGCGCTGGGTCTTGGCGCGCCTCGTTCCGTTCGCGGCGTCACCAGCGGAATTGAGAACACGAACTATTTCGTCGATACGGATGGCGCAAGGTATGTGCTCACCTTGTTCGAGCGCCTCACATTCGAGCAGCTGCCGTTCTACCTGCACTTCATGAAGCATCTTGCGGTGCGCGGCATGCCCGTGCCGGATCCGGTTGCTGACACACATGGCGCGATCCTTCACTCTCTGAGGGAACGGCCCGCGGTGGTCGTCAACAGGCTTCCGGGTGTAAGCGAGGTGGAACCTACGGCCGCCCATTGCAGTTCCGTCGGGGAGTGCCTGGCGCGTCTGCACCTGGCCGGGAGCGACTACCCACGACAACAGTCAAATCGGCGTGGCCTTCAATGGTGGAACGAGGTCGTGTCGGTGCTCGGCCGCTACGTATCCGCCGGACAGCGCTCGCTGCTCTCGACTGAATTGGCGTTTCAGAACGAGCTCGCTTTGTCCTCGACCTATAGGCAACTCCCCAAGGGGCCGATTCACGCCGATCTCTTCCGCGACAACGCGTTGTTCGAGAAGGGGCGCCTGTCCGGTGTGATTGATTTCTATTTCGCCGGATGCGACACGTTCCTGTTCGATATAGCGGTGTGCCTCAACGATTGGTGCGTCGATGGCCTCACCCGCCGCCACAATATCGAGCGAGCCGCCGCTTTCCTGGGTGCTTATGAGAGCGCCCGGCCGCTGACGTCCTCCGAACACAGGCTGCTTCCTGCCATGCAGCGCGCTGCGGCATTCCGGTTTTGGCTGTCGCGCCTCTGGGATGTGCACCAGCCGCGGCGGGCTACGCTCCTCAAGCCACATGATCCCAGCCACTTCGAGCGCATCTTGCTCATGCTCCGGGGAGAGTTCGCATTATCATGATCGTTCAGTTTGCGACAGCGAGGATGGGGATACGATGGCGCCGACCCTAGAATACCGGGTTCGCGAGCTTCTTTCGCAAATTCAGGCGGAGGGCCTCTACAAGCGCGAGCGGGTGATCACTGGCGCGCAGGCGGGCCGGATCCGTGTGGTTTCGCAGTCCTCCGAGCGCGAGCTCGTCAATCTCTGCGCCAACAACTATCTGGGTCTCGCCGATCATCCCGAAATCATCGCAGCCGCAAAGCGAGGCCTGGATGAGTTCGGGTTTGGCATGGCATCCGTGCGCTTCATCTGCGGTACGCAAACCCTGCACCGCGAACTCG
>NZ_JBFUES010000491.1:0-5501 GCF_056403875.1 Bradyrhizobium sp. P2_E8 | reverse complement strand
GGCGTGGTCGAGGCCCAGTTCGTGCTCGCGTTCGTGTTCGCGGTCCTCGGCGTGATCACGTCGTTCTGGATATTGACGACCTGGAAGTAGGCCGAGCACCTGTCGCAATTGAACGGCGAGTAGTACGTGTCCGTGTGGGTCGAGGTCGAACCGTCGGAGTGTGTTGTAACGGTGTCGTGGGTCGTGTTGCTGAAAACGCCCTGGCCGGCATAGGTATTGCGCTCCCACGGCGCGGTCGAAATCGGCTGGACCGTCGGGCCTTCCATCGCCGCAAGCGTGGCGGTGCTGCCCACGCTGCCGCCGCCTCCGTTGGGCGAGCCGTTGCCCATCGGCAGGAAGATCGCCGAATAGAGCGACAGGCCGTCGTAATAGGTCATCAGCATGCGCGCGGTGAAGACCGTGCTGTTGGCGGCCGTCTGCTGGACGCCACTATGGCCGTCGACGCAGCAGTAATAGAAATACGGGTGATTGCCGCCGTCGCCGATGTGCGGGCTGTACGCGTAGGCGCCATAGGCGCCGAGATAGGTCGCCGCCGCCATCACCGCCGTCAGTGTGTCGTTATCGGCCGGCTTGTATTCGACACCGGYCCATTGCGAGGTGACGTCGTGGTTGGAGCTGTAGAAGCTGCCGACGCCGCCGAGGAAGATGAACGAGCCGTTGGGCGCCACCATCTGGATGGTCGCGGCGTTGAGCGACTGCGACGCGACGACGCTGCCGAGCTGGCTGGTGATCTTGAGCAGGCCGTTCTCGTTGGTGACGATGCCGTCGAAATAAATGTCGGGCTTGCGCGTCAGCTGGTTGCCGTTGCCGTCGACCCCGAGCCCGGTGCTGGGATCGACGCGGTTGTAGGTAGCCGAGATGTCGATGATCGGCGTCGCGCTCGGCGTGGCGGTGAAGGTCACGTTGGAATGCGAGTCGGGGTCGACATGGTCGATCTGGCGGTAGGTGATGTTTCCGCCGGTCACATTGGTAACCGTGAGGTTCGCGAAATCCATGAAGTCGAGGCCGCGGTTCTCGACCCTGATCGTCGGCGAACTCTGCGCAGTGACCGATGGCGCCGTGTGACCGGAGAGGCTGTTTCCGCTCAGCTTCTGCGCCAGAATCGAGACATTGCCGGCGGACACCAGGATGTCGCCGAACGCGAAGGCGTTGCCGGCGGCGTCGGAAGTATAGGGCGCCTGCTGGATCAGGGCGTTGATCTGGCGCTGCACGTCGCCCGTCGGATCGGCGCCGGACGGCGCCATCGTGGCGGGATGTGTCGACGTCGACGTCGCGAGCTGGGTCCGGATCTGCGTCGCGGTCTGGCCGGTCAGCGTGACGAGCTGGTTGACGATGTTCTGATAAGGATTGAAGCCCCCGACGATGGTGTACTGGATCGTCTGGTGGTTCCAGCTCTTCACCGGGCTGAAATGATCGACGTCGGCGACGTATTCGAGGGTGGGCGGCGACGACAAGTCGGGCTTGAGCGGCGAGTAAGGACTCGTCGTACTCAACGTCGGCGCACCTGCACCAAGATCGATCGTGATGGTCACGTCGTTGTTGATGCCCGCGACCACGAGGCCATTGAGCGCGACATCGCCCGTTCCGCTGGTATGGCTGTGGTTGTCGCTGTTCTTGGCGCTGAAGATGTCCAGATACGGATTGTAATTGCTGCCGTTGCCGGACGCGGTGACCTGCCCTTGCGTTGCGCCAAGGTAGATGTCCCGTACGCCGAGCACACGCGAGCTGTCGGCAAGCGTGAGGCTTGAGTCGTTCGCGGCATTGGCCGTGCCGCGGTACAGCGTGGAGATCGGAATGGCGGTGTTGTTGTAGACCACCGTCGTCGCGGTCGCCTGCACGCTGCTGAAGGTGATGGTATCGCCGGACATGCCGGCATAGATGTTGATGTCGCGCCAGGCCTCGATTGTCGTGCTGCTGCCCACATTGACGGCCTGGTTGGCGTGGACCCATGTGTTGGTGCTGGYGCCGACGCCGGCGATCGCGCCGTAGAGACTGGCGTTGGCGTTGTTGGACGCCGACATCGTCGCTGCCGTGCCGACGAAGATCTTGCCGACGCTGAACAATTCGCGGGCATTGATATTGACCGCGAGCGTGGCGTTCGCCGTCATGTTGGACTCGGCGCCACCGCCGGCGAAGAAACTGGCCGTGGCCAGGCTCGCCGTGTCCTGGGTGTTCAGTGTGTTGTAGGCCTCGATATCGATCACCCCGGTCGCCGTCCGCGGATCTCCGTTGAGGCTCAGGATCGTTCCGGCGCCGATATTGGTGGTGACGTACTGGGTCACATGAGAGTCGCTCAGCGCTGCAGCACCCGAGAACGAACCGCCGGAGCCCGAGCGTGCGCCGCCACCGGCCTGGTTGACGTTGTCTTTGGAGATGACGACGATGTTGCCGCCATCCGTGTTGATGATCAGGTGCGTGCCGATCTCGGCCGTGGTGGTCGAGGTGACATCATTCTGCGCCTTGCCGGCGGAGACGCCGGCCGTGGACGCCTGATAGGCATCACCGCTGGCCGCATAATTGGTGGTGTGCGTGGCCTTGACGCTGAGGCCGCCGAAATAGAGCGTGTCATCCGCGGTGCCGCCGTCGAACCGCGCGTTGGTCACGGCGGTCGAGTTGGTGGTGGCGACCGCCGCCGCGCCGGCATAGGTGCCGCCCGCGCCGACCTTCGCGTTGGAGACATTGGTATCGGTGCCGGTCGCCGTGATCCGGAGGATCCCCGTATAGCTTCCGTGGTTCAGGGTAGCCATGTCCGCGGGCGCGCCGAGATAGGCGTAGGTGTGCGCGCTAGACGACGTCTGCGCGACGGTGGCACCGAGCGCCAGGAAGCCGGTCGAAAGGCCGGTTCCCTCGGCGTATTGGGCGCTGTCGTTCTCGGCCGCGATGGTCACGTTGGCATTGGGAAGCCTGATCCCCGTTCCGCCGTACGCGTTGACCGTGGCGTTCTCGGACGCCTGGGCCAGGCTGCCCTGCGCGCCGATCAGCGAGCCGCCGCCACCGGCGAGCGCCTTGGCCCAAGTCGTGGTGCCGCCGGTCGGAACCAGCGCCATGGCGGTCACGGCGAGCGCACCGCCGGAGAAGCTGGCGTTGTCGCCGACATCGGCCGTTACGGTGGCGCCGACCGTGGACTTGGCGATGGCGACGCCGACGGCACCGCCGCCGACCGAAACGCCGATCGCCTCGCTCGACAGATTGGGCGTGATCGACGCCGACACCAGCGTGCCGACGCCGGTCGCGGACGTCGAGATCGAGGCGCTGCTGCCGATCTCCGCCAGCACGGACGAGTTCTCGTGGGCCTCCGCATCCGCACCGACGCCCGCGACGATGCCACCGCCGAGCGCGGTAGCGGTCGTTGACAAGGTGCCGGCGCCGGATGCGCCGACCGCCAGAGTCGAGACGTTGACGGTGGCGCCGTTCAGAACCCTCGCAGCGACCGAGCTAGTTCGGCTTGCCGTTGCGACCGAAGCGCCGACAGCGACTGCGCCGCCGGTGACGCCGCCGGTGAAGACCACCTGGGTCGTCGAATCCAGCGCCATGACCGCAGCGCCCGTGCCGGTGCCGCCCGTTCCGGTGATCTGGCCGCCAAGCATCGCCACCACGGAGTTGCTGACATTGCCGACCGCGACAGCCGCATCGGCGCCGAAGTAAAGCGCCGCACCGCCGGCGATCGCCTCGGTGTCGATGGTCTTGCCGGCATAAGGTCCGGTGGTCGCGTCCTTGACGACCGCCGCAACGGTGACAACCGGTGCCGAGACGGCCAAAGGCGTATCTGCGGCCACCAGCGCGCCGGAGCCGTTGCGTCCGTAGTCACTCAAATTGGCGAGCACGGTGCTGTTGACGCTGGTGTAGCCAATGCCGGCCCCGATGCCGACATTCTTGGCAAAGCCGGCGCCGAGCAGATACATCTTGGCTGCGTTGGCGCTGGTGGCGGCGACATTGACCTGCGTGCCCGTGACATTGCCGCCCGCGATCTGCGCGACGACGGCGTCGTTGCCGCCGCTCAGCACGCTGCCGACGTCGTAGGTCGAGCTGACGTTGGCGCTGTTCGGATTGCCGGCCGTGCCGCTGGCGACTGCGTTGCTGCCATGCGAGTTGTTGGTGCCGTTGTTCACCGACGCGATGGTGCCGTTGTTGCCCTGATTGAGCTGGCCGGTCTGCTGGCCCTGGGTGTCGGCATCGGCGGTGTTGGTGCCGATGATGATGACGCCGACGGTCGCGCCGATGCCGACGCTGCCACCGATGCCGGCCGTCACTGCGTAGGACTGCACTTCCTTGGTGCTGAGCGCGCTGACGTTGATCGCACCGGACGAGTTCAGATTGCTGTTCCAGCTCTCGGCAACGGTCCGGCTCTTGAACACGATGACGTTGGCCGCAGCGCCGACGCCGACGCCGGCCCCGCTGGCGCCGACCGCGAGTGCGCCGGCGATCTCCTTGATCGCCACGTCCTCGGTCGCATTGATGGTGACCGCGCCGGCTGCGCCGCCCGTCTGCGACTGCAGCGTGGTGTCGTAAACGCCGGCGATGGTGGTGTTGTTGGCGATCTCGATGTTCGCCATGCCCGCGATCGCGGCCGTCCCCGTCGAGAGCGCGCCGCCGATGGCATAGGCCTCGAAGCGGTTCTTGGTGTAGGCCTCGACGTCGAGCGCGCCGCTCAAATTGAGCGCGGTCGTGTGTGCTGCGCCATTGCCCTGATAATGGAATTCGTCGCCGACATAGGCCTCGGTCCGGTTCGAGGAGACCTGGACCAGGAACGCCGCGCCGATCGCGGCCTGGCTGCCATAGGCGCCGGAGCCGTTCGCGGAGAAGATGCCGGTGTTGTTGGTGGCGTTCACCGTCAGTGACGAGGCCGTCAGCGCGCCGCCGTCGACATAGGCTTCCGTCGTCGCCTGGAAGACGTTCAGCCCGACCGAGCCGGTGTTGAACCCGATCGCGATCGAGGATGCATCCTGCTCGGCATTGGCCTTCACGGTGACGGCGCCGACCGTCGCGCTCGACGACTGCACGCCGCCGACCGTGGCATTGGTGATATAGGCGAACGTACCGCGCTGCATCGTCGTGCTGATGATGGTGGCGCCGCCGCCGCCGTTGCCGGTCGGAGCCACGATGCCGGCACCGAACGCGCCCGAATAGGAGAAGCTGGATGCGGCGACCTCGATCTGCGGCTTCAGCGTCGAAGAGGTCAGGCGCGTGTCGAGGGCCGCGCTGTCGATATAGGCGCTCGTCACCCCGCTCATCACGTTGGTGATCGGGTTGATCATGATGGAAATGCCGCTGCTCGCAGCGACCGACGCGACGTTGGTCACGACCGCCTGGTGCGAGCTCGCGACGACGGCAAGGCCGCGCACGGTGTCCTGGTTTTCGGTGAGGTCCGGCGTGGTGTCGGTCGGCGCATGCGCGGTGCCGAGATCGAAGGCATGCACCAGCGAGCCGTTGTTGACCGACAGCGTATCGGTGCTGCTGGTCCCGAGCGCGTCGACCTTGGTGTTCGCGCCGCTGATATAGGC
>NZ_JBFUES010000490.1:0-5513 GCF_056403875.1 Bradyrhizobium sp. P2_E8 | reverse complement strand
CTCCCACAAGGGGAGAGGGCAAGACCGGTTGCCGCCTCGCGCGTCGGCTGGTAAACGCCGCGCATGGCCGAGAAACCCAAAAAACCCCAGAAACTGAAGGCGCGTCTGCCGCGCGGGCTCGAGGACCGTGATCCCGCCGCGATCCGGGCGACGCGCGAGATGGTCGAGAAGATCCGCGCCGTCTRCGAGCTCTACGGGTTCGAGCCGGTGGAGACGCCGGCGATGGAATACACCGACGCGCTCGGCAAGTTCCTGCCCGACCAGGATCGCCCGAACGAGGGCGTGTTCTCGTTCCAGGACGACGACGAGCAGTGGATTAGCTTGCGCTACGATCTGACCGCGCCGCTCGCCCGCTATGTCGGCGAGCGCTACGGGACCGATGCTCTGGTCTTGCCCTACCGCAGCTACCGCGTCGGCTACGTCTTCCGCAACGAGAAGCCCGGCCCCGGCCGCTTCCGCCAGTTCATGCAGTTCGATGCCGATACGGTCGGCTCGGCAACGCCGGCGGCGGATGCCGAGATCTGCATGATGGCCGCGGACACGATGGAGGCGCTCGGCGTTCAGCGCGGCCAGTACGTGGTGAAGGTCAACAACCGAAAAGTGCTCGACGGTGTTCTGGAAGCAATCGGGCTCGCTGGTGACGAGAATGCCGCACGCAGACTGACTGTGCTGCGCGCAATCGACAAGCTCGACAAGTTTCCCGCCGACGAGGTGCGCAAATTGCTCGGTCCCGGCAGATGGGATGGTGGCGAAGAGGGCAAGGGCGACTYCACGAAGGGCGCCAATTTGAGCGCGGCCGAGGCTGACGTTGTTCTCGCCATCACCAAACCGCGCGACGATTGGAAAGAGGCCATTGCCGCGGCGGAAACTTACCTCGCCAAGACCGAAGTTGGTCAGGCCGGCGTGAGCGAGCTGGAAGAGATCGCCAAGCTGGTCACGGCGTCGGGCTATGGCGCGGACCGCATCAGGATCGACCCCTCCGTCGTGCGCGGCCTCGAATACTACACCGGCCCCGTCTACGAGGTCGAACTCCTGCTCGACACCAAGGACGAGAAGGGCCGCCCGGTGCGCTTCGGCTCCGTCGGCGGCGGTGGCCGCTATGACGGTCTCGTCTCGCGCTTCCGCGGCGAGCCGGTGCCGGCGACCGGTTTCTCGATTGGCGTCTCCCGTCTCCAGGCCGCGCTGACGCTGCTCGGCAAGCTCGACACGCGGCCCGAGTTCGGTCCCGTCGTCGTCACCGTGTTCGACCGCGACCGCGTCGCCGACTACCAGAAGATGGTCGCGTCCTTGCGCACCGCCGGCATCCGCGCCGAGCTCTATCTCGGCAATCCCAAGAACATGGGCAACCAGCTCAAATATGCCGACCGTCGCAACAGCCCCTGCGTGATCATCCAGGGCTCCGATGAAAAGGCGCGCGGCGAGCTGCAGATCAAGGATCTGATCGAGGGCGCCAAAGCGGCCGCCGCCATTGCCTCCAACCAGGAATGGCGCGAGAGCCGCCCGGCGCAGTTCTCGTGCAGCGAAGCCGACCTCGTCGCCAAGGTGCGCGAGGTGCTGGCGCGCCATGACGTGAGCTGGGGCTAGCCATTCGCGCATCACCTGATGCCCGGGCTTGTCCCGGGCACCCACGTCCTGTTTGATGCACACGACTTTGAATGATCGGGACAAGCCCGATCATGACGACAGCAGCAGGGAGAGAACGATGCCTGAGATCACCGTCAGCATGGCCGAAGGCCGCACCGACGAGCAGAAGGCCGGCATGATGCGCGACATCACGCAGGCACTGGTGAAGAATCTCGGCGTCGACGCCGATGCCGTCGTCATCCAGATCAACGAAGCCCCGCTCCGCCACAAGATGAAGGGCGGCAAGACCTTCGTGGAGCGCGCGGCGGCTGCGAAGAAGTAGTTTCGGCCGGCGCGGGTAGCCACAGTCGCAGCAGCAATCACAACTGTCGTCCCCGCGAACGCGGGGACCCATAACCACAGGGAGCGGTTGTGGGCGAGCTGCTAACTACGAGTCTTCGCCAAGCTACTCCCTGTGGCTATGGGTCCCGGATCTGCGCTTCGCTTGTCCGGGACGACAGCGGAGTTTGAGGCACCATGGACGCACGCGACTTCATCACGACAGGCATGAGCGCGGAGCGCACGCTGGTGGTCCCGGTGGAGCGCACGGTCGGACATTTCGTGCCCGGCATGCCTTTTGTCTATGCGACGCCGATGATGATCCTCGAGATGGAGATGACCGCGGGCGACGCGATCCGCTCTGCGCTTCAGCCGGGCTGGGTCACCGTCGGCACCGAGGTCGACATCCGCCATCTCGCCGCCGCCCTCGTCGGCGCGACGGTGCGGGCCACCGCGAAGGTGGTCGCGGTCGAGCGCCGCGTCATCCGTTTCGAGGTCGAGGCGTTCGAGGGCACGCGCAAGCTCGGCGAGGGCCGCCACGCGCGCGGGCTCGTCAATGTCGAGATGTTCAACAAGCGCCTCGGGGCTGCGTAGCTGCCGCTCGCTCTGACCTCATCCTGAGGAGACCGCGAAGCGGTCGTCTCGAAGGATGGCCGCGGGCGAGAGCCGGGCCTGCATGGTTCGAGACGGCGCTGACKCGCCTCCTCACCATGAGGGCTTGCTACTTCGCCAATTCCCTCGACCGCTGCGTTGCGGCCGCAATCGCGCGGATCATCAGGTCGCGCAGGCCGGGCTCACCCATCAGCACACCGAGCGCTGCGGCCGTGGTGCCGCCGGGCGAGGTGACGTTCTGGCGCAGCGTGCCGGAGGGAAGCTCGGATTGATGCAGCAGCTCGCCCGAGCCGGCGACGGTTTCGCGCGCGAGCTTCGTCGCCAGCGCCTCGGGCAATCCCGCTTCGACACCGGCGCGCGCAAGTTCCTCGGCGAGCAGGAACACATAGGCCGGCCCCGAGCCGGACACCGCGGTCACCGCATCCATCAGGCTCTCATCCTCGACCCATTCGACCGAGCCGGTGGCGCGCAGCAGCGCATCGGCGACCGCGCGCTGCGTGGCGCTGACGTTGTTCGCCGCAACCGCCACCGTGATGCCGCGGCCGATCGCGGCCGGCGTGTTCGGCATCGCGCGCACCACGGCGCCGCCGCAGACCTCCTGGAGCGAGGCAATCGTGGTTCCCGCCATGATCGAGACCACGGAGGTCTTCTCCGAGACGAAGGACTTCAGCTTCGCGCCGGCCTCGCGGAACATCTGCGGCTTCACCGCGACGACCATGGTCTCGACCTGGCCTGCCGCCTTCGCATCGGGATTGAGCGCCACGCCCTTGGCGGCAAGCGCGCTGATCTCGGGCGTGATATGCGGGTCGACCACCGCGACACGGCGCGGATCGAGCCCGCCCGCCAGCCAGCCGGTCAGCATCGCGCCGCCCATCTTGCCGGCGCCGGCGAGAAGGATTGTGCCGGTGATGTTTTGAAGGGTGCTGTTCGCCACTGTGGTCACCACAAATTCGGTGTCGTCCCGGCGAAGGCCGGGACCCATAACCACGAATGTTTCTAGTGGATGCAGGTGTTGGCAACAAGCCGCGTGCCCCAAGCGATATCACGCGGTATGGGTCCTGGCCCCCGTGCGCAATTGCGCACTAGGCCGGGACGACGGTGGGGAGGGAGCGGCGGCTCCCTACGTCACGAGAACCTTACGCCTCTCCAACCGTATCGAACATCGCCGCGTCCATCGCTTCCGTCGTGGTCTTGCCGGCCCACACCACGAACTGGAACGCCGGGAAGTAGCGCTCGCAGGCGTGGATGGCGCCGGCGAGCATGGCTTCGCATTGCGCGGTCGAGGCGGTCAGTCCGCCCGGCAGCACCAGGGCCTGGCGGTGCATGACCATGCCGGTGTTGGTCCACAGGTCGAAATGGCCGACCCACAACTGCTCGTTGACGGCGGCAACGAGCCGCTGCACTTCGCTCCGCCGCGCGACCGGAATCTTCATGTCGAACGCGCAGGCCAGATGCAGCGCCTCGATCCCGCCCATCCAGGTGAAGGAGAGCTGGTAGTCGGTCCATTGTCCCTTCGAGACAATCGTGAGTTCGTCTTCGCCGGAGCGTTCGAACGGCCAGTTGTTGCTGGCAGCGATATCCTCGACCACCGCGAGCGGATGACTTCGGGAATCGATAGCGCCTTCGARCAGGGACATGCCGTCTCGACCTCTTGCCTTCTTGTTGTCTTTGATACGCACGCGGTTGGTCCGGCGCGCGCTCCCTTAATATTGCTAAGGCGATCCCCTTGGCGTCGCTCTCGCGATCCCGGGATCAGCGCGGGCTTGTCGCGGATCAACTGATGTGATTTGCGGAATCTGCGCAACTGGCTGCCGAGTCCGTCCACAAGTCAGGACTCGTTCGTCCACAGCTCATCTCCGCCACAATTCTTAACGGAGGAGAACAAACCGGAATCGGATCGGCCGGCGCCTGCTGCGTTCCATGTGCCGGTGCCCTCCTTGCGGGTCCGGATCGGTCCCGCCCTGTTCGAAGTCCGCCCCGCAGGATTTTCGCAGAGTTTCGCTCTGACGTCATAGGCACATGCGTAGTACCCATAAGGAAGGTTCTTGCTGGCCGTCTCCCGGTTCGTCATAATTCGAAATAGTCCACCCATATCGGGTGGATAAGTTCTCAGGGCGGGGTGGAAGTCCCCACCGGCGGTAAGGGCCGAAAGGCCCAAGCCCGCGAGCGCCTTCCCCAGGATTTGCCCTGAAAAGGGATTTTATCCGAAGGGAAGGGTCAGCAGATTCGGTGCAACTCCGAAGCCGACGGTTAAAGTCCGGATGAAAGAGAACGGTCGGTGGCAGACGCATCGCAAGGTGCGGCTGCTTGTCGTTCCGTGTGCCCTGATTCTGGTCCTTAACTGAGGAAAGCCATGAATCAGATGTTGCAAGATCCCCAAGTCCAAACTTCCCAAGCTGAAACTGCCGAGACAACCAAGCCGCCGGTTCCCGTGGACCCGCCGACCATCGAGCATCCGCGTTTTGCAAAACCGCAGCGGGTGGCCTTCGTGCAGGCCTGCTGGCACCGCGACGTGGTCGAGGAAGCCCGCATCGCCTTCATGAAGGAGGCCGAGGCGCGTCACCTCACCCATGTCGACGTGTTCGAGGTGCCGGGCTCGTTCGAGATCCCGCTGCACGCGCAGATCCTCGCCAAGACGCGGCGCTACACCGCGATCGTCGCGGCCGGCCTCGTCGTCGACGGCGGCATCTATCGGCACGAGTTCGTCGCCGACACCGTGATCAAGGCGCTGATGGACGTGCAGCTCCGCACCGAGGTGCCGGTGTTCTCCGCGGTCCTGACGCCGCAGCAATTCCATGAGACCGAAGTGCACTACGATTTCTTTCGCAGGCATTTCGCGATCAAGGGCGTCGAGGTCGCAGAAGCCTGCGCCAACACGCTGCTCGGTCTGGAGCGCTTGCGCGGCCAGGTCGCGGCGGGAATTGCGTAACGCAGCGTAACGACCATCACCCCTCATCCCTGGGAGCGCGCAGCGCGTCTCAAAGGATGAGGGGCTACTC
>NZ_JBFUES010000489.1:0-5537 GCF_056403875.1 Bradyrhizobium sp. P2_E8 | reverse complement strand
GCCTGCGCTGACGAGGGCCACGGGCCTACCCCTCGCGATGGCTCACGCGTTCGAACAGCTTCCTGTATTCGGACACGACGTCGGAAAATGTCCACTTGTTCGTGGTCCGGGCGAGGCGGTCGCTGATCTCGGCGATCTTCTGCGGGTTCGCTGCAATCTCGATGATGCTGCGCGTCAGCGCTTCCGGAGTCGCAGCGGTCAGCCACCCCGTCACACCGTGCTCGATCACTTCCGGCATGCCGCCGAAGTGGGTCCCGAGGATCGGCTTGCCCGCCGCGTTGGCGTCGGCCACCACGAGCGGACCCGGATCTTCCCAGATCGACGGCGCGATCACGACGTCGATTTGCCGGTAGAAATCATCGGGGGCGACGAACCCCATAAATTCGATGCGCGCATTCGGTGCCAGGGTTTTCAGACGCTGCTGCTCCTGGTCGCTGGCGCGGCCGGCGATCAGCAGCCGAACCCGGTCGCGCGGCACGGCGGCCATTGCCTGGATCAGATTGTCGACGCCTTTCTCTTCCGTGAGCCGGCCGATGAAGCCGAACGTGATGTCGGTGCTCGACCCGTTCCGCGCGTGGGGAGCGAGCGTTGCGGTCGACGCGTTGCGAATCACGGTGCGTATCGGCGTCTCCTCGAACATGCCGAGATCGGTGTGAATGGAGAGGACGCGCTGGCTTACGCCGACGACGGCGCTGAGCCGCCGGGTGGCCCGCTTGCGGTTGAATGTCAGGATTCCGCAACTCGTGCAGGTTTGCTCGCAGACGTGGCCCTTATTGAAACGCGAGCATCGCGGGCAGGTCAGATAATAGTCGTGCAGCGTGTGCACGACCGGGACTCCGTGCTCGGCGGCTACTTTCCAGATCGCGGTCGTCAGGCCGGATAGATTGTTCGAGTGCAGGACGTCAGGCTTGAAGGCACGGATCCGCTCCGCGATCGTCGGTGCGAGGCTGTTCCAGTCCTCCACGGCATGCCAGACGCTGCGCAGGGCAACGTTTTTCTGCTCCGTGAACGGCAGATAGATGTTTCGCACCGGTGCGGAATGCACATCGATGCCGTCGCATTCCTCAGGCGGTTGGTTCGGCTCGGACGCTGCGCGGACCACCTCGACCTCGTCGCCACGTTCCAGGAGACTTTCGGCAAATCGTCGCGCGAATATCTCTGCGCCGCCGACCAGCTTCGGCGCCCGCGGCGTTGGATAGAGTGACGAGGTCAAAAGCACTTTCATCTAGTCGGCCTTATCCAAGCATTGAGGCATCCGGGAGATCGTCCCGGATGGAAAAATGGCTGCACATCTTCGACGGCTTATCTGGCCGCTCGTATTTCCAGATCGGGTACGGCGTTACCGCGGGCTTCTATCAGAAGCGGAGTCGTTGAAACGGCCATCCAGACGCCCGCAGCCGGCTTTGGCGACTCATCGCAGGGATTTGCGAAGGTCGCGTCCGGTGCATCAACCTTTAGCCGTACTTCGTAACGCCGGTTCGGATCTTCCGACCAGACCGCGGCCTTGCCGCCAGCGGCGCTCGAAGCCTTGATCAGCACGACGTCGTTCGCAAGCTTTTTTCGCTCCGCCGCGAGAGTGGAGCGAATGAAGGACCAGGCGCCGCGCACGGCGCAGGCGGCGGGCTTGGGCGAATTGTCGAACTTGAACAGGCCGAAATTGTCTTCGAGCTCGGCTGGATTTTTCCCGCTGTCCTTGAGCTCGTAGATCCACATTCCCTTGAGCCAGGACGAGGCGGTAGAGGCCCACAATATCAGCTGGGCCGTATTGTCTGCCRCGGCCTGCTCACTGACCCCGCACTTGGCGGTTGCCGTGGTCCAGCCGGTTTCGGTCACGTAGATCGGAAAGTCCGGATCGCCGCTGGCCTGGGTGACGAGACGGCGAAAGGCATCGAGGCGATCGACGATCTCGGCGGCGTTGCGTTTGGCCGGCGTCATGCAGAAATTATAGAGGTGGACCGAAATGCCGTCGGCGTATTTCAGCACGCCGAGTTGCAGGATGCTTTGGGTCCAGGCCCAGCCTGCATCGTCCCCGATGGCGCCGACAATGAACGCAGCATTCGGCGCCACACGTTTGACGGCGGGCCGCGCCGCTTTGGCCAATTCCAGATAGTTTTCGGCGGAGAACGCCGGATTTTTCCTGGTCGACAGATTCCATTCATTCCACAGTTCGAACAGCGGGTGCTGCGCGGCAACCGATTGTGCCGCCGCCGCCGCGTAATCGGCAAATCGCAGCCGGGCTTCGTCGGTCGTCGGCGGGAAGGAATTTGGGACCAGGTGATGGCCGAATGCGAGGATGAGCATTGGCCTTGCGACACCGGACTTGATCTGTGTTTCCAGCCTGCCCGATTGGGCCGTGAATCCCATCCTGCGGCCCGGCAATTCGAAATCCGACCACGGAAAGTCATCGCGGAATGCGTTCAGGCCGAGTTGCTTGATCTGTCCGATGCTGATGGCGGGCACATAGCCGCGCGAACTCACCGGGCCGCCTAATCCCTGGTGCGTACCGACTCCCAGCAGGAACCGTTCCTCCAGCGGCCGCGCATTCTGCGCCTGCGCGGAATGCGGAACCAGGCTGATCGCGGCAATGGTCGCGACAATCCAGCATCCGCGGATCCATTGGCCGCCCGGCCTGAGCGTTTTCACAATCGTATTCATCTCGTCTGACAACGCTGGAGGAGGGCTTCGGGGGCCCGGAGAATTCACCTTTCCGTCGTGCTGGATACTTGTGTCAGAAATCAGCCGATCGCTGCCCGCGTTACCTTGAAACGATCGAGCTGATGTTGTCCGCGTTGGTGGTTGCCGCGTTCAGCGGGGTCATGAGCTTGATGAATTCGGTCGACGGCGATTCCGCCACCGAAATCACGTCGTGATCGCGCATCCTGAACGTATCCGCCTGGAACCAGCCGTCGGGCTTGCTCATGTCGAACTTGTAGACGGCGGGCACGGTCTTGGTCGGGAACTGGGAGACGTCGACGCCGATCTGCTGCAGCAGCGGCTTCGGCTCGAAGCGATAGACGTAGATCGACTTGGAATCGGCGCGGGCGCTATCGAGACCGCCGGCCTTCGCCAGCGCTTCCGCCAGTGACATGTTGTCGTTCTCGAAGGTGAAGCGGCGGTTGTTGGTGCCGCCGATCGATCCCGGCGACGGCGTCGAGCCGAACGCCATGTACACCCTGGGAATGCGGGTCAGGAAGACGACGTCGCCCGGCGCGAGCAGGACGTCCTCGCTAGGATTATGCACCACCGTGGACATCGTCTCATTGTAGGTGCGGCCTTCGCGCTTGATCGTGATCGTGCTCTCGTAGGAGGGATATTTCGGGCCGCCGGCGCGCGCGATCGCGCCCATCAGGCGAATGCCGCCCGGGTCGACCGGAAAGCGCTGTGGCGAGTTGACTTCGCCGAGCACGCTGATCTGGTTGCCGCGCTGCTCGGCCACGCTCACGACCGCCTGCGGATCGATGGCGCGGTCCTTGAGGCGCTCGCGGATGATGTTCGACACGGCGCGCGGCGTCAGCCCGGCCACCTTGATCGATCCGGCGTAGGGGATGTTGATGTTGCCGGACTGGTCGACCTGCTGRCGCGGAATGTCGACGAAGTTGCCCGGGCGCACGCCCGCTTCGCGCGGAATGAACAGGCCGCCCGCTTGCGCTTCGTAGACGGTCACGATGACGATATCGCCGATGCCGATCGTGACGTCGCGATAATTGCCGCCGGGGAGGCGGGAGAAGACCTTTCCGGCGGAGTCCGTGAAGCCGTTGGTCGCCTGGAGGATCGCCGGATTGACCGGCATCAGGGCATAGGCAAGCGGTGCGGTCGGCTCGGTGACGAGCGCGGCATTCGTTTGCGTGGCAACCGCATCCGGAGCGTCCAAGGGAATGAATCCCGCGCAACCCGCCAAGGAGACGCAGATCGCCGCGACCGCCACGATTCGGCTAATCCCGAAATCAAAATTCACACGGTCGGTTTCAGCCACTGGAATTCCCTCGTACTCATCTAAAATCGGAATCACCGTACAAATCCCGTACTGCGGAGTCACTGCTACGTCTTCGACTTTATGGTAAAGCACTTATGCCTGTGACCTTATTGCAACTTGTGAACCGAGATACACGGCAGAATCGCTGTGCAAAATTTGTGCGCGGCGTCCTCTTTTATAAGCAGTTCGCAAACTAGACATACACGTGTCCGATCGTTGTCACGATTGAGGCTGCGGCTGAACTAGTGAGCAGCGCGCGGAGATGGAATTGCATCGTCGCGAGATGAGATCGCCTAAACTTCAAGTCTTGGATTCGATTCTGAGTGACCCTGCGTTGTGTTTTCGTCGTCCTGCGGCGGGCATTGAGCCTGAGCGGACGCCCTCGCCGGGTCATCGCACCGATCTTTCTGCGGCGGGATTCCACCTCCGTTAACGCTTAGATTCGGAAGCTGGCCTTACGCTGGCGTTTGTAAGGTCTTCCTAATCCTGATCGGCCTAGTTGTCGGTCAAACCAAAAGGGAAGGCGAAGAATGTTGCACACCGGATCACTGCTGTTCGCAGCTGGCTTTCTCACCTGCGCGATGATAGTTGCCTCCGCAATTGCGTGGTCGTTCTCCGACAACCGTGTGAATGACGGCGAGTTCGCGCAGGGCGATGCCCGCCGGATGGCTTGATCGCGCGGTCGCTACGACCGCAGATTGTTCGGGAAGTCGGATTGCAGCTTCGCCTGCTGCCCGGATTCGCTTGTCCGCACGAGCAGGACGTCGGCATAGACCTGGCTCAGGGTACGGTGCGTCTGYTCGATGTCGTAGAGGCGGCTGAAGCGCTCATATCCGGCCCGGCCGACCGCAAGCAGATCCAGCCGGGCTGCGCGTTGAAAACCCTCAACCAGCTTTTCCGCCGAGACCTCGTCGCACAGCACGCCCGTCGTATTGTCTTCGACGATTTCCGGCAGGGCGCCGATGCGGAAGGCGATGATCGGCTTGGCCGCCCGCATGGCCTCGATCGCGACCAGGCCGAACGCCTCCCAGCGTGACGGAATTGCGACCATGTCGGCCTGGTCGAGCTCGGCCTCGATCTGGTTGCGATTCATCCAGCCCAGGAAGGAAACGTTGTCCGGCAGGTCGCTTCGGTGGAATTTGCTGACGACTGAAGCGCCGATCAGGCGCACATCCAGCGTGTCTCCGAGCGCGCGGGCCGCCTCGATGAGGAGGTCATACCCCTTCTGGCGGTCGAGGCGCCCGATGAAGAGAACCTTGATCTTCTCCGACTGCCAAGGCGCTGCGCGCGTGCCGAGCACGGGCCGCTGTTTGGAAATCCCGTTGTGCACAAGAACGAGGCGGTTCGCCGCGATTCCGACCTGCATGGCATCGGTCCGCTCGCTTTCCGAGATACACACGATGCGATGGGTGAATTTCGACAGCACGAGCTCGGTGAACTTCGTGACTTCGCGGCTGAGGCGGCCGGTCTCGCGGCCGAAGGCCCATCCGTGCGGGCAATAGACGATGCGCGAACGCCGATAGGTCAGCCAGAGCACCGGGCGCACCACGAGCCCGGCGAAGGA
>NZ_JBFUES010000488.1:0-5543 GCF_056403875.1 Bradyrhizobium sp. P2_E8 | reverse complement strand
GTGCGTGTCCTGTACGATGGCACGCGGCGGCTCGATTCCACCCAAGGCGGCGGCCTGTTCGGCCTCGATCTCCCCAGCGGGAAGATTGCGATGGAAGTGTCTCCCGTCGCCTGCGGCGATCGCCTCCAATGCAGCCCCGCGCTGTCGGCGGCGGTGAGCCTGATCCCCGGTGTCGTGTTCTCCGGCGGCGTCAGCGGCTTCTTGCGCGCCTACGCCACAGCCGACGGCAAGCTGCTGTGGGAGTTCGATACCGCGCGAGACTATACGGCCGTGAACGGCGTCCCCGCCCATGGCGGCGCGATCGACGGCCCCGGGCCGGTCATCGCCGGCGGCATGCTCTACACCAATTCCGGCTACGGCCAGTGGAGCGGCGTCGCCGGCAACGTGCTGCTGGCGTTCGAGGTTGGGAAGGAGTGAGGGCGAGCATAGGTGCATTGCTCCACCAACTCGTCATTGCGAGCGTAGCGAAGCAATCCAGACTCTTCTCGCGACGACAGTAAGCGGGAACACCGTTCCGGATTGCGCTCCGTTCCATCCCGGCTGCAGGACCCGTCGGCCGACCAAGGAGGAAGGAATTTCGATGATCGACGCCCGATGTCATTGCGGCGCTCTTGCGCTGTCGCTTCCGGGGCCATCAAGCCTCGTCGCCGCCTGCCATTGCATTGACTGCCAGCGACGAACAGGCGCGCCGTTCGGTGTCGGTGCCTTCTATCCGGCAGAGGCCGTCACGATCTCAGGCGCGTCGAAGGAATACGTCCGCACGGCCGCGAGCGGCGGCAAGGTCCGCAGTTATTTTTGTCCCGACTGCGGTTCAACGGTCTGGTGGAAAGCGGACAATCTGCCTGCGATGATCGGCGTCGCCATCGGCGCCATCGCGGATCCGAATTTTCCGGCCCCGGTCAGATCGGTTTTCGAGCAATCGAAACATGTGTGGGTGGAGATCGCCGGCGCCCAGCATTTCCAGCAGAGCAGCTTGCAGAAGAATTCGGACTGAGTGCTCCCGCGTCGAGTGCTGGTGCCGGCTGAGGGGATTGAACCCCCGACCTTCGGTTTACAAAACCGCTGCTCTACCGCTGAGCTAAGCCGGCGACGCTGGAAGATGCGGGGCAGGGCTCGGCATGTGCCGGAGTTGTCCGTCCGCTCGGGCGTCGCAATATCAGACTTGGGTGGAAAGTGCCAGAACCCGCGCATGGATCGCAGGCATGAAAACAGGCGGCCCGAAGGCCGCCTGTTCCGTCGCGCGTGGCTTAAGCTGGCTTACTGGCAGATGTGCCGGCGGCCGTCCTCACCCTTGAACCAGGTGCCGGGCGTACAGACGAAGCCGTTGCGCTGGGCGTAGGTGCGGGTGTCCCAGCCGCGATTGTCCCACGAATTGTCGTAGGCATAGCTGTTGTCCATGGCGCGGAACGGCGCGGTTGCGATCGCGCCGGCGGTGCCGATGGCAGCGCCCGCAACGCCGGCCGCGACGTCGGTCGGCCAGAAGCCGGTGCGGCTCCCGTTCCAGTCGTTATTCCAGTCGCCATTGGTCTGGCGGGAGCTCACGCGGTGATGGCGATAGCCTCGATCGCTGTACGAATTTCCCGGGCCGAGGTTCTGGCAATTGGCATTGGGGAATTGCGCCGAGCAGCGGGCTGGATTGTTGACCCCGGTTTGCGCCATGGCGGGCGTTGCGAGTGCGGATGCCGCGATCACGGCGGCGCCGAGCAGTTTCATTTTCGTCATTATTTGTCTCCCGTCTGATTGACGGGGGCTAAATGCTGGCGGCGATCGATGTTCCGATGAAGCAGGTTGATTGTGCCGCTCATGGGTCAAACGGTTGTGAGCGAGCGGAACATGTTCCGGTGCGTGCGGATCCCCGTTAACGCTTCGCTAGCGCAGCTTGCGGCATTTGAGCGGCCCGCGTCGCTTGCGCGTTAGGCTTACCGGCATTTGGTGAGCGGGCCTTAACCCTCTGTGGGCCGTGATCGGTTAGGTTGTGTTCCAGACAACCGGGATCCCACCATGCGCGCTCTGGCGCTCGCAGCCTTTTTGATCGGACTGCCCGCGACGGCGTTTGCCGGCGGCGGCTTCGATATCGTCGTGCCCGGCCGCCCCGGCGTGCCGATCATCATCAATGGCATCGACGCGTCCTATAGCGTCGTCGAAGGTGTCTGGGGCCTGGGCAAGAACGTCCAGGTGCAGCCCACGATCTATGGCGGACGCTATGTCGCCGAGCGGCAGCCGGAAGACGTCGGCCATTATTATCCGACACTGGGCCTGCGGCCCGGCTACGGCCGGCTCGAGGTCGAGCCGCCGGCGAACCGCAAATTGCCGAAGYCGGCCGAGAGCTACCACCAGAGCTGGGGCGCGCAATCGGCGCCGCTGCCGCCGCAGATGGATGTGCCCGCCGATCCGCCGCCGGTGATCCTGGCGCCTGAGATCAACGTGAATCCGCAGCATCGTCGGCCCCGGCCGCGTGCCGAGGTGCCCGGCAAGCCGCCGGGTTAAGAAACGACAAAAATCCGAAATACGGAAATCAACAGGAGAGAGTAATGCGTCAGATGATTTCGGGACTGGTCGCGGCGGCTGCCGTGATGTTCGTCGGGGCCGCGCCGGCCGCGGCCTGCGGCTTCAATCCGTGCCAGCCGATTGCGCCGGTCTATTCCGGCTGCAACACCGGTTGCGGTAGCTGGGGTTATGGCCCGGGTTATGGCGGATGGGGCTTTGAGCACCTCGCCGAGCCGACCACGCAGTATTACTACGTCAACCAGGGCCCGACCTACACCGGCCCCGGCGCCTTCGCGCCGTACCCGACCTATCGTGAGGACGCGGTCGTCGCGCCCGCCAACTACGGCTATGGCCGTAGTTATGGCTACGGCAACGGCTATGGCTATCGTGCCGCCTCCTATCAGCGCCCGTACTACCGTCCGTATCGCTACGGCTATGGCCCGCGGTACGGCTATCTGCCGCGCACGCACTACGGCTACGGTCCGCGCTACGGCTACGCCCACCGCGCGCCGTATTACGGCGGCCACCGCGTGCTGCGCCGCTATTACTGATCGTTTGATTGGTTGAGTTGAAGAAGCGCCCGTCCGCGCGATGCGGATGGGCGTTTTGTTTTTGGATTCTTAGTTTGACGCGTTTTCTTTACGCGAACCGGTATCCACTTCGCTTGAAAACGCTCTACCGCTTCATCAGCCCGAGCCGGCTTGCGCCGACGTAAAGCGAGAGCACGGCGGCATTCGACACGTTGAGGCTCTTGATCTCGCCGGGCATGTCGAGCCGCGCCACGACGCTGCATGTTTCGCGCGTCAATTGCCGCAGGCCCTTGCCTTCGGCGCCGAGCACCAGTGCGAGCGGTTCGCGCAGTGCGACGTCCGAGAGGTCCTCGCTGCCTTCGCTGTCGAGGCCAACCGTCTGGAAGCCGCGCTCGTTCAACGCGGTGAGGGCGCGGGCGAGGTTTTGCACCGTCACCATCGGTACCAGTTCCAGCGCGCCTGAGGCGGCCTTGGCCAGCACGCCGGTTGCCTCGGGGCTGTGGCGCGCCGTGGTGATGATCGCCTTCACCGCGAACGCTGCTGCTGAGCGCAGGATGGCGCCGACATTGTGCGGATCGGTGATCTGGTCGAGCACCAGCACCATGCCTTCCTGCTCCAGGGTCTCGATGTCGGGCGAGGGCAGGGCGTCGGCCTCGGCGAGCAGGCCCTGGTGGACAGCGTCGGGCGACAGCAGCCGGTCGATCTCCTGGGGACGGACGATCTCGGGCGTGACGCGGGTCTCGATGTTTTCGTCCGCGAGCCGCCTTGCGGCGTTCTCGGTCAGCGTCAGCTTGCGGATCCGCCGCGCCGGGTTTTGCAGCGCCATGGTGACGCTGTGCCAGCCATAGAGGATGACTGGACCGTCGGATGCCGAATCACGGTCGCGCCAGGCCGGCCGGCCGGCCGATTTCCCGGGCCTGTTGAAGGGCTTAGCCCCGCTGCGGGGCCCCCTCGGGGTGAATTTTCGATCCTTCATGGGCTCGCTTGTGTCACGGGTCCCGGAATATGGCAATTTGGGCGCCCAAGGTGACGATTTTAGCTGTTCGCCTCGGTTGACTTTGCCCCACCGCATCGCCCATAAACGCGCCCGGTCGCGCCCCCATCCGGGCTGTCGCGGCCTTCACGTTCCATGGCCGTCTTCGGTCCGCCGGCAAGGTCCGGCCCGATTGTGCTGCCGTCGAGCGGGGGAGTGTCCCGAGTGGCAAAGGGAGCTGACTGTAAATCAGCCGCCTCATGGCTTCGCAGGTTCGAGTCCTGCCTCCCCCACCACGCTTCGCCCTTCGGGCTACGCGTGGCGCAGCCACGTGATGCCTGAAGGGCGAAGCGTGGTGTCCGGCGAAGCCCGAAGGGCGTAGGCGGACTGTCGAACGGATACGACCGCCGCTACCTCACCCCATCATCTCCCGCACCATCGGCACCACCTTGCGCCCGTAGAGCTCGATGCTCTTCATCAGCTTCTCGTGCGGCAGGGGACCGGCCGAATATTTCAGCTGGAAACGCGAGATGCCAAGCGCCTTTGCCGTCTTCGCGATCTTGCGCGCCACGGTTTCCGGCGAGCCGACATAGAGCGAGCCGTGCTCGGCTTCGCTTACGAACTCGTCGCGGCCCATCGGCGGCCAGCCGCGTTCCTTGCCGATGCGGTCACGCATGGCCTTGTAGTCGCCCCACAGCTCTTCGCGCGCCTGCGCATCCGTTTCCGCGACATAGCCGGGCGAGTGCACGCCGATCGGCTGTGCCGGGCGGCCGAACTCCCTGAAGGCACGGTGATAGAGATCGACGTAGGGCGCAAAGCGCGCAGGATCGCCGCCGATGATCGCGAGCATCAGGGGCAGGTCGTAATGCGCCGCGCGCACCACCGATTGCGGACTGCCGCCGACGCCGATCCAGGTTTTCAGCGTGCCGTTCTCGACCGGCGGATAGACGAGCTGCTCTTTCAGCGGCGGGCGCAATTTGCCTTCCCAGGTCACGGGCTTCTGCGACAGCAGGGCGGCGAACAGATCGAGCTTCTCCTCGAACAGCGCTTCGTAAGAACGCAGATCGAAGCCGAACAGTGGAAAGGATTCGGTGAAGGAGCCGCGGCCGAGGATCACCTCGGCGCGCCCGTTGGAGAGCGCATCGAGCGTGGCAAAGCGCTGGAAGACGCGGATCGGATCGTCCGAGCTCAGCACCGTGACGGCCGAGCCGAGATGGATGTGCCTGGTGCGCGACGCGATCGCCGCGAGCACGGTCTCGGGCGAGGAGATCGCGAAATCGGCACGGTGGTGCTCGCCGAGGCCGATGAAGTCGAGGCCGAGCTCGTCGGCCAGCACGGCTTCGTCGACGACGTTGCGGATCACCTGCGCGTGCGCGAGCGTCTTGCCTGTGCCGTCCTTGGTGACGTCGCCAAAGGTATCCAGTCCGAATTGAAGCGGTGAGGTCATCGATCAGGTCTCTGCGGGGGTGGGGGCGCGAGCGGCGCCCGCATGTGGGAAATTGTTTGCTGTGCAGCTATGGTGCGGCGACCGCATCGGCAATGCTGCTGCGGGA
>NZ_JBFUES010000487.1:0-5546 GCF_056403875.1 Bradyrhizobium sp. P2_E8 | reverse complement strand
GGCGTGCCCGCTCCGGCACGATAGAGTCAGGCCGCAGATGCCGAAGGCACGTCGGCGGGCTTGGCCAACGGCCGCACGCCCTTGCGCCATGCGGTGATGGTGCAGCCGAAGCGGCCGCGGAACCAGCGGGCCATGGCGCTTTGCGCGGAGAAGCCGAGCTGTGCCGCGATATCGGCCAGCGGCCGGCCGGGGTCGTCGATCAATTCGACGACGAGATCGGCGCGCTGCGCGTCGAGGATGGCCGAGAAGCTGGTGCCTGACGCGGCGAGGTGACGGTGGACGGTGCGGCGGGTGCAGGCGAGATGCTCGGCCACGCGCTCGACCGTGCAGTCGCCGCTGGCGAGCAGGAGGCGCACGACCTCGTCGACCTTCTCCTCCCAGCTTGCCGGCCGGGTCCCGATCGCCTCGATCCGCTTGCGCAGATAGCTCGCGATCAGCGGATGCGCGCTCGGGATCCGGCGCTCCATGTCGTGCACCGACAGCAGGATTGCGTCGTCCTCGGCGTTGAACGTCACGTGGCAGCCGAAGAAGTCGCGGTAGCGCCTGCGGTCGCGCGGCGGCGGATAATGCAGATGCACCTCCTGCGGCCGCCAATCGCTGCCGAACAGCGACTGGATGATGCGGTGGACGCTGCCGAGCGCCATGTCGATCGACTGCCGCGGCGCGCTCGGCTGCCGGCCGCGCAGATGCAGCGCGACGGTTACGGTCTGCTTGTTGCGCGCAACGTCGAGCCGCATGCCGTCATGATGGACATGGATGAAACGCGAAAACGCTTCGATCGCTTCGCCGACGGTCGCCTGTTCGCGCACGATCAGGCCGACCGCGCCGAAATTGGTCAGGCCGCCGCGTTCGGCGAGGCGCAAGCCGAAATCTTCGGCGCCGGACATCTTCGCCGATAGTTCGAGCAGGCGGCGCAGGCCTGTCACGGCAATGGGGGTATCCGGCTTGTCGAGGCAGGCCAGCGGCAGCCTGACCTTGCGCATCATCTGTTTGGGGTCGAGCCCGACCGACCGGGCGACCTCCGGGTAATAGCTCAAGCCTGCGCTGCGAATGAGGTCGGTCATGCAAACCGTTCGTGCCAGCCATTCCCGCAGATGTCCCGAAATGTAAAGTTTCTGTCCCGATCCGTCAAATCCGGGAACGGGATGGAACATACATATGGAAAACCGAAGCACTGGCGTGAATGCCGTGCTCATGACGCCGGGCGCGACGAGGCCCCGCCGTTTCGGATCATTTGACCAAGACATTGCTGGATCGGGATTATGCCGGGGAACATGCTTTCCAAGCGTGAGGTATTCGTCATCGACACCGATGCCGCCTCCCGCGAACAACTTTCCACCGCGCTCCAACAGAGCGCCTATGACGTGATCTGCTTCGCCGACGGTGCGTCTCTGCTCTCGGAAGCGAGGGCGCGGATGCCGGCCTGCGTGCTGCTGGAGATGCCGCCGGATCGCTCCGCCCTCGACGTGCTCAAGCGGCTGCGCGAGGAGAATTGCATGGCGCCGGTCCTTGTGACCTCGGCGAACGGCAGCATTGCCATGGCGGTCGACGCGATCAAGAGCGGCGCGGCCGACTTCATCGAAAAGCCGTTCCGCACCCTTGACATCGTGGACCGGATCGATGCCGCCATCGACGAGTTCGGGCAACCCAACTCGAACCGCCAGCGCTGGTTGCCCGGCTGCGAGCCCCTGACGGCGCGCGAGGGCGACGTGCTCGAGCACCTCGCCGCCGGCTTCACCAACAAGGAGATCGCCCGGCGCATGCATCTGAGCGCTCGGACGGTCGAGGGCTACCGTGCCGGCATTCTGAAGAAGGCCGGCGCCAAGAACGTGACCGATCTGCTCCGCCGCATCTTTGGTCAGGGTTCGCCCACCCAAGTCTAAGGACTTGGGTTAACGGCTCCGCCGCGGCGTGCGACGCGTTCCGCGGCCTTGGTGCCGCCGCAGCGGCGCCCCACGGAAACCCCAATCGAACCAGTTCCTTCCCTGCCGCGTCCAACCATGTTGGCGAGGCATTTGATCGCGCGTCCGGCTGGCGGCGCGGCGATATCGGCAGGAGGGACTTCATGCGCATCACCGCAAAATGTTTGGCAACGACGAGCCTGGTTCTGGTGACCACGGCATTCGCGCTGCCGTCGTGGGCCGCCGATGTGGACGCCACATCGGCCATCGACACCGTCACGGTTTACCCGGATGGTGCCACCGTCACTCGCGTCATCACGGTCGACCTGCCGTCCGGTGACTCGACGCTGGTTGCCAAGGACTTCCCGCTTGGTCTCGATACCTCCTCCATCCGGGTGGAGGGTGAGGGTGGTGCAAAGCTCACCATCGGCACGATCGATGCGCGAACGCCGCGTGCGGCGCCGGTCAACCTGCCCGAGCTGGACAAGCGCATCGAGGCCCTGAACGACCAGCGCGCCGACCTGCAAGGCGCGATCGACTCGGCCAATGCCCGGCGCAAATTTGCGGAGCACTTTGCGGAAGCGTCCCCCGCGGGCATCGGCGACAAGGGCGAGGCGCGGCCGATCGCCGAATGGCGCACGGCCTTTGCTGCGGTCGGCGAGGAAATTGCGAGCGCCGATACCGCCGTTCGCGACGCCACGCGCAAGATGCGCGAGATCGACCGGCAGGTCGCCCAGCTCGAAGTCGAGCGCAAGGCCAAGCCGCCGAGCAAGCTCGAAGTCCGCATGGACATCGCCGCGCCGGCCGCGACCAAGGCGACGTTGCGGGTCACTTACAATGTGCGGAACGCGCGCTGGCTGCCGCTCTATGACGCCCGGCTCGACACCGGCGCCAAGGACCGCAAGCCGCAGCTGGAGCTGGTCCGCCGTGCCGAAATCACGCAGTCGACCGGCGAGGACTGGTCGAACGTCACGCTTGGCGTCTCCACGGTCCGCGTCAGCCGCGGCGGCAGTGCGCCAGAGCTGGGCTCGCTGGTCGCGCAATATCCACAACCGCCGAAACCAATGGCGCTCGGTGCGGCCTCCGATCTGGCGCGGCCTGCTCCGGTCGCACGTCAGATGCAACCCCATCTTTCGAAAATGGCCGAAGCGCCTGAACCGCGCGAGCGCGCCGACGAGCAGCAGGCAGTTGCCGAGATCGGCGACTTCCAGGCCACCTTCAGGATTCCCGGCCGCGTCAGCCTCGGCGCTGCCGAGGGCGCCAAGGCGTTGCGCATCGCCTCGATGACCGTGCCGGCCGATCTCGCCGTCCGTGCCGCGCCGGTAATGGACCCAACCGCCTTCCTCGAAGCGAGCTTCAAGCAAACCGACGATACGACATTGTTGCCGGGCAAGGTCGCGATCTATCGCGACGGCGTCTTCGTCGGCCGCGGCAAGCTCTCGGCCTCGGCCAAGGACGACATTGTGCGGCTCGGCTTCGGCGCCGACGACAAGGTCAAGATCGAGCGTGCCGTGCTCAAGCGCAACGAGGGTTCGGCCGGCTTGCTCGTCACGACGTCGAAGACCGACGAGCGTTCGTTCAAGACCACTGTCCGCAACGGTCACGACTTCCCGATCAAGGTCGCGATCGAGGACCAGCTGCCGGTCAGCGAGAACGAGGACATCGTCGTCGAGATGCTGCCGTCGACCACGCCGCCGACCGCGAGCAACATCCGCGACAAGCGCGGCGTGCTGGAATGGTCGTTCGACGCCAAGCCCAGCGAAGTCAAGGACATCAACTTCGCCTGGCGCATCCGCTGGCCGAAGGACAGAAGCATGGTGATCGTGCCGGCGGGCTAGGAGCTGAGGCGCGATGCCCTCTTACCTCTCCCCGCAAGCGGGGCGARGGAGCGCATCTTCAACGCGGCGGCAGCTCAGCTTACATTGCTGCGCGCCGCCGCCCGCATCGATTGCGGCAGCACGTAAGGCACGCCGTCGGCCTGGTGGACGACGGCGTCGATCTCGAAGATGTCGCGGATGGTCTCGTGCGTGACGACCTCGGTGCGCGGGCCGTCGGCGGCGAGCTTGCCGCCGTTCAGCACGACCAGCCGGTCGGCGAAGCGGATTGCCAGGTTGAGGTCGTGCAGGATCGCGATGACAGCGGTGCCGCCGGCCGCGCGGCGGCGGGCGGCCTCGACCAGGTCGATCTGATGGCGCAGATCCAGGCTCGAGGTCGGCTCGTCCAGCAGCAGAAGTCCAGGTCCATGCTCGGCCTCGCCGCAGGCGAGCTGCACCAGCACGCGGGCGAAATGCGCGCGCTGCTGCTCGCCGCCGGACAGCGTCGGTAGCTGCCGCTCGCGAAAATGGGCAAGGCCGACCTCGTCGAGCGCGGCATCGACGAGCGCGCCTGCCTCGCGYGGACTGCGATCGCCCGCGCCCATCAGCACGATCTCCTCGACGGTGAAGGGGAAGGTGACGTTGATGTGCTGGGACAGCATCGCGCGTCGCGCGGCGAGCTCGCGCGGCGTATAGCTGCTTATGTCGCGCTGCTTCAGCCGCACCACGCCCTCGCTCGGACGGAGATCGCCGGACAATAGCCGCAGCAGCGTCGACTTGCCGGCACCGTTCGGTCCGATGATGGCGACGATCTCGCCGGCCGCAACCGTGAGGCTCACGCCATCCAGCAGCCTCGCGCGGCCGGCGCGCTTGCTTAAGTGTCGCGCCTCGATCACCGCGCTCATAGCGAGGCGAGCCCGCGCTGCCGCAGCAGGATTCCCAGGAAGACCGGGGCGCCGACCGCCGCGGTCAGAATGCCGATCGGCATCTCCGCCGGCGCCACGATGGTGCGCGCCAGGGTGTCGGCGCCGACCATCAGGATGGCGCCGAGCAGCACCGAGGCCGGCAGCAGCAGGCGATGCGCCGGTCCAATGACGAGGCGGAGCAGATGCGGCACGACGATGCCGACGAAGCCGATGACGCCGCTGATCGACACCGCAACCCCGGTCATCGCGGAAACCACGACGATCGAGATTCGCTTGAGGCGCTCGACGTCGACACCGCCGTGAAAGGCGTCGGCCTCGCCAAGCACCAGCAGATCGAGGCCGCGTGCGATGAAGGCGCAGGCGGCAAGCCCGATGACGAGGATCGGCGCGAGCACCGCGGCCTTGGCCCAGGTCGCGCCGCTCATCGAGCCGAGCAGCCAAAATGTAATGTCGCGAAGCTGGCGGTCGTCGGCGATGAACACCAGCAGCCCGATACCGGCATTGGTGATGGCGGTGATGGCGACGCCGGCGAGCAGGAAGATCGCGATCGAGGTCCGCCCCGAGCGGCTGGAGATGCCGTAGAGGATCGCGGTCGTTGCCAGCGAGCCTGCGAAGGCGGCGAGCGGCAACAGCTCCGTCTGGAGGAAGCGCAACGTCTCGCCGAAACGCGAGTCCGTGAAGACGATCGCGCTCGCAGCGGCCAGCGCGCCGCCGCTGGAGACGCCGACCAGGGCGGGATCGGCGAGAGGATTGCGGAACAGTCCCTGCATGATCGCGCCGGCCGCGGCGAGCAGGCCGCCGACCATCGCGGTTGCCGCAATCCGGGGAATGCGGATCGACCACAGCACGAGCTGGTCGCGCGCCGTCATCGCATCGGCTGTCGTGGTGCCGGCAAAGCCGAGGGC
>NZ_JBFUES010000486.1:0-5555 GCF_056403875.1 Bradyrhizobium sp. P2_E8 | reverse complement strand
CAGTCGACCTACGCGGACTTCGGCTTCACCGGCGATCTCACCGTGAAACTGTCGACCCGGCCCGACAAGCGCGTCGGCACGGATGCGATGTGGGAGCACGCCGAGCGCGTGATGGCGACGGTGCTGCGCGAGATCCAGTCGCAGAACAACCACATCAAGACCGAGATCAATCCGGGCGAAGGCGCCTTCTACGGGCCGAAGTTCGAATACGTGCTGCGCGACGCCATCGGCCGCGACTGGCAGTGCGGCACCACGCAGGTGGACTTCAACCTGCCGGAGCGGTTCGGTGCGTTCTACATCGACCATGACGGCGGCAAGAAGCCGCCGGTGATGGTGCATCGCGCGATCTGCGGCTCGATGGAGCGCTATATCGGCATCCTGATCGAGCACTATGCCGGCAACTTCCCGCTCTGGCTGTCGCCGGTGCAGGCCGTGGTGACGACCATCACCTCGGAAGGCGACGAGTATGCCAAGCAGGTCCTGGAGCAGGCGCGGCGTGCGGGGCTTCGGGTCGAGATCGACCTGCGCAACGAAAAGATCAACTACAAGGTCCGCGAGCACTCGCTGGCCAAGATCCCGGCACTGCTCGTGGTCGGCAAGAAGGAGGCCGAGACGCATTCGGTCTCCGTCCGCCGCCTCGGCAGCGACGGCCAGAAGGTGATGACGACGGCGGAGGCGATCGCCGCGCTGGTCGAGGAAGCGACCCCGCCGGACGTCGTCCGGGCACGGGGCGCGGCCTGATCCCTGAAATCGATCTAAATTCGCTTCCGGTTGCGGGCGTGCATGCCTATCTCCGCATGGCACGCCCGACGACCAGCTGAAGAGGATATCGCAGTGCCCGACGCCATCGAACTCCTGAAGACCCGCCGCTCGGTCAAGCCGCGCGAGATGACCGGGCCCGGCCCTTCGGCGGCCGAGCTCGAGACGATCCTCACCATCGGCGCGCGCGTGCCCGACCACGGCAAGCTCGCGCCCTGGCGCTTCATCATTTTCGAAGGCGACGCACGCCAGCGCGCCGGCGAGGTGATCGCAAAGGTATTTGCGCGGAAGAATCCCGGCGCGCCGGCGGCCGATGTCGAGATCGAGCGGAAACGGCTCACCGATGCCCCGCTCGTGATCGGCATCGTCAGCTTCACCAGACCGCATCCGAAGGTACCGGCCTTCGAGCAGGAATTGTYGGCGGGCGCCAGCGCCATGAACATCGTCACGGCTGCGACCGCGCTCGGCTACGGCGCCTGCTGGCTGACCGGCTGGTTCTCGTTCGACCGCGACGTGCTCGACGGCCTCGGCCTCAAGCCGGACGAAAAGCTCGCCGGCTTCATCCATATCGGCACGCCGACCAGGCCGAGCGAGGACCGTCCGCGACCGTTCCTTTCGGAAATCGTGACGCGTTTTTAATCGATGTCTTGTTGACGCCTCTGATGTCTTGCGGCTTTGATCCCGGTGAGGGAGGAAGCCCGGATGAAGCGTCGCGAATTTCTGGTCGGGGCCGCGCTGCTGGCGGGTACCATGGCGCGAGGCCGCGCCGCCGACATCCTCGCCCCGTCCCCCGACGGACTCGCTCGCATCACGGCGTATTTTGACAACGAGGTGGGAAGCGGCCGGTTGCCGGGCGCGGTCATCCTGGTCCAGCAGCACGGCAAGCCGGTCTACCTCAAGACGTTCGGCGTGCGCGATGTCCGGACCGGCCTCGCCATGACGCCGGACACGATCTTCGCCATCCACTCGATGACCAAGCCGATCACGTGCCTTGGCGCGATGATGCTGATCGACGAGGGCAAGCTTGCGCTCGCCGACCCCGCGTCGAAATACATCCCGCTCTTTGCCGACACCAAGGTGGGCCTCGAGGTCACCAAGCCGGACGGCAAGCTGGAGCTCGACCTCGTGCCGCCGGTCCGCCCTGTCAACATCGAGGATCTGCTGCGGCACACCTCGGGCATCAGCTACGACTATATCGGCGGCAAATGGGTCGAGCAGGCCTACAAGGCCGCCAACATCTTCGAAGGCCAATTCAACAACAGGGAATTTGCCGACCGGATCGCGAAGCTGCCGCTGGCGCGGCAGCCGGGAACGCTGTGGCGCTATGGCCATTCCACCGACGTGCTCGGCGCCATCATCGAGGTCATTTCGGGCCAGACCCTGTACGAGTTCCTGAAGCAGCGCATCCTCGACCCACTCGGGATGAGCAGCACCAAGTTTGCGCTGGCGACGGAGGACGAACTCGCGCGGATGGCGCGGCCGCTGCCGAACGATTTCATCCTGCTCGCCGCCGAGCGTGATCGCCTCGATCATCCCGAATGGCAGTCCGGCGGCGGCGGCCTGCTCTCGACCATCACCGACTATCAGCGCTTCTCGCAGATGCTGCTCAACGGCGGCGAGTTCGAGGGCAAGCGCTACCTCAGCCCCGCCGCGTTCAAGGCCATGACGACCGATCACATCGGGCCCGGCTCCGGCGTCGGTCGCGACTATTTCTATTTCCCGGGCGACGGCTTCGGTTATGGCTACGGCCTTGCGGTGCGCACCGATCCCGGCAATGCGAAGCCGCCGCCGCCGGGCTCGATCGGCGAGTTGAAATGGGACAGTGGCAGCGGCACCTATTTCGGCGTCGATCCCAAGCTCGACATGGTCTACCTGATGATGCAGCAGACCCAGAACGAGCGCAGCCGCATCACGCCCGCCTTCAGGGAACTGGTCTACGACACCTTTCCGCCGGAGCTACGCCGCCCGTGAGGCGCGCTGGCCGAAATCGGCCAGCAGCTTTGCGATCTCGGCGGCGGGCCGCGCCGCGCTGAACAGAAACCCCTGCACCTCGTTGCAGCCCTCGGCGCGGAGCCAGTCGAGCTGGTCCTCGGTCTCGACGCCTTCCGCGGTCGTGGTGATGTTGAGGCTGCGGCCGAGGCCGGAGATCGCGCGCACGATCGCGACGCAATCGGGCCGCTGCGCCAGGTCCTTGACGAAGGAGCGGTCGATCTTGATCTTGTCGAAGGGGAAGCTGCGGAGATAGCTGAGGCTGGAATAGCCGGTGCCGAAATCGTCCATGGAGATGCCGACGCCGAGCTCGCGCAGCTGATGCAGGATCGCGAGATTGGCATCGGTCTCGGCCAGGAAGATCGACTCGGTGATCTCCAGTTCGAGCCGCTTCGGCGACAGGCCGGACTGGGCCAGCGCCGAGATCACGACCTGGACCAGGTTGCGGCTGCGGAATTGCGCCGGCGACAGATTGACCGCGACCTTGACGTCGACGGGCCATTTCACCRCCTCGGCACAGGCCTCGCGCAGCACCCATTCGCCGAGCTGGGTGATCAGGCCGATGTCCTCGGCGACCGGAATGAACTCCGCCGGCGAGATCATGCCCTTGTCGGGATGACGCCAGCGCAGCAGCGACTCGAAACCGGAGATGCGATCGGAGGCGATCGACACCAGCGGCTGATAGTGCAGCTCGAACTCGCCATTGGCAAAGGCGCGGCGCAGATCGAGCTCCATGTCGCGGCGCTTCTGCGCCTGGAGATCCATCTCGCGCTCGAAGAAATGGTGCACGCCGCCGCCGTCGGATTTGGCGCGGTACAGTGCCATGTCGGCGTTGCGCATCAACTCCTCCGACGTCACGCCGTCGCCGGGCGACAGCGCGATGCCGATGCTGGCGCCGATCACCATCTCCTGGCCGTCGATCTCGTAGGGCGCCTTCAGCATGTCGATCAGCAGGGTCGCGCAGGCGCTGGCCTCGTTCGGCGAGACGTCGGCCGCCAGGATCACGGCGAACTCGTCGCCGCCGAGACGTGCCGCGAGATTGGCGCCGCGGACCGCGGTGGTCAGGCGCTCGGCGACCTCCTTCAACAGGCGGTCGCCCGCCGGATGTCCGAAGGAATCGTTGATGTTCTTGAACAGGTCGAGATCGATGTAGAGCACGCCGACCCGCTTGCCTGCCGCCTGGTCCAGCGCCTGCCTGAGACGCTCCTGGAAATATTCGCGGTTCGGCAGGTCGGTGAGCCCGTCATGGTGCGCCATATGGGCGATGCGTGCCTCGGCCTTGCGCCGTTCGGTGATGTCGACCACCGCGACCAGATAGCCGTCGCGGTCGTCGAAGGCGACGCGGCGGCCGAAGGTGAGCACCTCGATCTCGCTGCCGTCGGCACGCAGGTGCCGCCAGTTGCGCGAGGAGTGGTAGGTCTCGCCGACGCGATCGAGCGCTTCGGCGTGGCTGTCCCACTCGTCCTCCGGACAGATCTCGTGCAGCTTCATGCGCAGGAAGACGGCGCGGCTGTAGCCGTAATGCTGGACCGCCGCGTCGTTGACGCCGAGGAACTGCTTGGTCTCGGCGTCGAACACCCACATCGGCATCGGGTTGTTGTCGAACAGCAGGCGGAACGAGGCGTCGCGCCGTTTCAACGCGGTGACGTCGGAGATCGTCAGCGAGAGCACGTCGGCGAAGGCGGTGGCGCTGAGCCGGAGATGCCGGCCATCGTGCTCGATCTCGAGCTGTTCGCCGCGGCCGCCGCAGACGGCCTTGAGCAGGAATTCCATGATGTCAGGCGCAGCCAGCAACGTGTTGCCCTCGCCGATCCGGCGCCACAGCAGGCCGGCACTTGCGACCTTCAGCAGCGTGGCCGCGCTCTGGTTGTGATGCACGATCTGGAGATCGAACGGCTTGCCGCCGGCATCGCGCAGCGTCGCCAGCGAGATCACCGCGTCGTCGGTCGAGGCGAAAATCGCATCCAGCAGATTGTATTGCGCGCCGCGCTCGTTGACATAGGCGCCGACCAGCGTCGCGCCCCAGCGCGAGGCGGTCGGCAGCGCCAGCACATCGTAGGTCCTGACCATGCCGTCACGCACGCAATGCGCGCTCGCCTGGTGCGGCCGTCCGTTCGCAAGCGCGCTCGTCGCCGCTTCCGACAGCGCCGTGGCGCAATCGGGCGAGAGCTCGCAGATGGGGATGTCCCAGCGCTCCTCGCCGAGCCATTTCTGAACGTAGCGCCCGCTGCGCGACAGTTCGAGCGTGCCGTCGTTCTTGAGGAGCGCGATATGGTCGGCGAGCCGGCCGAGGCTGCCGAGCATCACGTCCTCGTAACGCGGCAGCCGTTCGCCCGGCTTCAACGCGGCGCGCCATTTGCGCTGAAGCACCGGGATGTCGTCAAACATTTCGGCGGCCGGTTTTCCCGGCATCTTCTTCGCGGCACTCATTGCAGTCCCCAACGCACTTTCCGAGGGGCATCCAATGCAGGTGTACTTAATGGCGTGTAAAGAGCGCACGGGCGCGGGTTGCATTCGGCGATTATGACAGTTTTAAGTCAGGCGTTGGTTAGTAGCCGTTAGAGACTGTGACGGTTTTGTTTTTGCGGGCTGTGCGGAGGTGGCGACAGTGCTGCGCCACTCTCAGTGTCGTCCTGGCGAAAGCCAGGACGACGTTTGGGGAGATGGTGCGCGCAACTGCATCATGACTGTGACGGTTTTGTTTTTGCGGGCTGTGCGGAGGTGGCGACAGTGCTGCGCCACTCTCAGTGTCGTCCTGGCGAAAGCCAGGACGACGTTTGGGGAGATGGTGCGCGCAACTGCATCAT
>NZ_JBFUES010000485.1:0-5556 GCF_056403875.1 Bradyrhizobium sp. P2_E8 | reverse complement strand
CGCAATGACGATGTGGAGAGTGCATGCCCCGCACTTTCCTCTCGTGCCCCGGACGCAGCGCAGCGTCACTTCGACGGTGCGCTGCGTCCGGGGCCCATGCGGCCGAGAGCAAGCCACGCGACGTGGGTCCCGGCTCTGCGCAGCAACGCTAAGAGGCGTTGCAGCGCGTCCGGGACACGAGACCGCCCCCTACCCCGCCTCGTCCGCCACCATCCGCGCCACGACGCGGTCGCGGCGGATGAAGTGGTGCCAGAGGGCGGCGACGACGTGAACCGCGATCAGGGCGAGCAGCACATAGGCAAAGAGGATGTGGCGGTCCTCATAGGCGCGCGCGGCTTCGCGGTCGGGAGAGGTGAATTGCGGCACGTGAAACAGGCCGAAGAAGTCCGAATAGTCAGGCGCGTGCGCGCCGGAATGCGCCCAGCCGAGCATGATGACGACAATGACGGCAAGATAAAGCGCGCCATGGCTGATGCGGGCGGCGAGCTTCTGCCAGGGCCGGCTGTCGGCCRGCAGCGCCGGCGTCGGGTTGAAAGCGCGCCAGACCAGACGCAGTACGGTGAGCAGCAGGATCATGTAACCGATATCGGCATGGATCGAGCGGTAGAAGAAGCGGTCGGGCCGCGCCGGGATGTGGTTCATCCACCAGCCGAAGCCGATCATGCCGAGGATCGCCAGCGCCAGGATCCAGTGCAGCCACCGGGCAACGCTGCCCCAGCCGTTACTGGTGTTTCTGATCATGTCGGCTCCCCGGAATTTTGCGGAGATGTCCCTGCCCGCAGCGCAGCATGGCTGCTGATAGCGGGAACATGCGGCAGTCGCGAAATTGAATCGTTCCAAATTGGCCCCAGGCGCCCCCGCCGCAAAACCGCCCCAAAAACCGAATGGTAACCATGACGCCTTAAGGTAACGACGTGACAGACTCCCCGACGATCCTGGTGTTCGATTCCGGCCTTGGTGGGCTCACGGTGCTCCGTGAGGTCGTGGCCGCGCGGGCGGACGCGCATTACGTCTATGTCGCCGACGATGCCTTCTTCCCCTACGGCCACCACAGCGAGGACGAGATCATCGCCCGCGTCGTGCCGCTGATGGGCGAACTGATCGGCACGCATGATCCTGACCTCATCGTCATCGCCTGCAACACGGCGTCCACCCTGGTCCTATCTCACTTGCGCACCGCTTATTCCGTACCCTTCGTCGGCACGGTGCCGGCGATCAAGCCGGCCTGTGCCCAGTCGAAGAGCCGCCGCGTCTCGGTGCTCGGCACCAAGGGCACCGTGAAGCGCGAATACACCAAGGCGCTGATCCGCGACTTCGCGCAGGGATGCGAGGTGACGCTGGTCGGCTCGCCCGAGCTCGCCTCGCTCGCCGAACGCGCGCTCGGCGGCCATCCGATCAGCGACGGCGACATCCTCGCCGAGCTCACACCCTGCTTTGTCGGCGATGCCGCGGACGCAGGCGCGCGCACCGACACGGTGGTGCTGGCCTGCACGCATTATCCGCTCCTGCTCGACCGGCTGACCAGGCTCGCGCCCTGGCCGGTGGACTGGATCGACCCGGCACCGGCCATCGCCCGCCGCGTTTCGGATCTGCTGGCCCCGGCTATCGGCGGCATCGCGCAGTCCGGCGCCGAGATGATCTTCACCTCGAACCGCGTGCATGGCCTTTCGGCCACGCTGACGCCGTTCTTCGGCGGCCGCGTGCTGGCCTGACTTTTCGGGGCCATGGTGCGCTGCTAGGCTCGCCGTCGTCATCTCCGCGCAGGTTTCCCAAGCTCATCCCAAGGTCATCGCATGTCGGTCCCGACCACGCCGCTCAACCGTCTCCGCCAATTGTGGCGCGAGGGCCGCCCCGCATTCGGGGCGATTGCGACGATTCCGAGCGTGCAGACCGTGCAGATCATGGCGCGCTCGCTCGACTGGATCATCGTCGACCTCGAGCACGGGCCGATCGGCCTCACCGAAGCGCATGCGATGATCGCCGCCACGACCGGCACGCCGTGCACGCCGCTGGTGCGGATCGCGGCGAACGAGCCGTGGCTTGCGAAAGCGCCGATGGACATCGGCGCCTTCGGCATCAATTTTCCGATGATCACGAACCGCGCGGAGGCGGAGAAAGCGGTGCGCAGCGTCCGCTATCCGCCGCGCGGCGATCGGCTCTGGGGGCCCTTCCACGCGCCATTCCGCTGGGGCCAGTCGATGCCGGACTACATGGCCGGCGCCGACGACGAGATGATCTGCATGATCACCATCGAGCATGTCGACGCCGTCAACCGCATCGACGAGATCATGGCCACGCCAGGCATCGACGTCGCGGTGATCGGCCCCGGCGATCTCGCCACCTCCATCAACAAGCGCGGCCAGATGGACGATCCGGAGCTGCTCGAGCTGGTCGCGCGCGCCGAGGCCGGCATCCTCAAAAGCGGCGTGCCGATCGGCGGCGTCGCTCGCACCGCCGACCAGGCCAACGCCCTGGTCGATCGTGGCTACCGCGCCATCGCGCTCGGCTTCGACTGGTCGCTGTTCCAGCGCGGCATCATGGCGGCGTTCGAGGGCATCAGGCGCTGAACAGGCCGATGACCACCTTGCCGGGAACGGCGGCGCTGCTAGGGTCGGCCGGTTCCAGGGAGGAAAAACCATGCTCAAAAAGACTTTGCTCGCTCTGGCCTTCACCGGCTTCGCCGTCGCTGCTTTCGCCCAGCAGACCGGCATCAAGCGCACTCCGCTCCAGAAGGTCGAATTTCCGGACGGCTACAACACCATCACCGCCATCGCGGAAGTGCCGGCGGGCGGCGCGGCCGGACGCCATACCCATCCCGGGATCGAAACCGGCTATGTGCTCGAAGGCGAACTCAATCTCCTGATCGACGGGCAGCCGGAAAAAACCCTGAAAGCAGGTGATTCCTACCAGATCCCGGCAGGCGTCGTGCATGACGCCAAAGCCCATGGCGATAAGGCCATGAAAGTGCTTGGAGTTTACGTCGTCGACAAGACCAAGCCGCTGGCCTCGCCGGCGCCATGATGCGGCGAACCGACCGGGCCCAACCGGGTTAGTTCGTGCTAGAGCAGGCGGCGAACGGGAATCCGCTCGCTGCTCATATTTTAATCTGTGGGAACCGAAAGACCGATGCGCGGGACGCCCAAGACCATTTCGCTGCCGCGCCGCCTGATTTGTGACCTCATGCGCGCCTCGATGGGCGTGCCCTTCGTCTCGCTGTCCCGTTCGCTCAATATCCGGCCCCTGCTGGAGGCCCGCTCGGGCGCGATGGCGCCCGCCGGCTGGGCGGCGATCTTCGTCAAGGCCTTCGCCCTGGTGGCCAGGGACGAGCCGGTTCTGCGCACCGTCTACGCCAAATGGCCCTGGCCGATGCTCTACGAGCTGCCGAAGAGCGTTGCGCTGGTGGCCATCGCGCGGGTCGAGGACGGCGAGGAATGCGTGCTGCCGCAGCGAATCGCAGCCCCGGAGGCCCTTCCACTGGCCACAGTCGATGCCGAGATCCGGCGCGGCAAGACGGCGCCGATCGACGACGTCCCGATGTTCCGCAAGATCATGCGGGCAACCCGCCTGCCGCTGCCGCTGCGGCGGCTGTCCTGGGCCATCGGGCTGAATTTTGGCCGGCAGCGGGGCAATTGGTTCGGCAGCTTCGCGGTGAGCTCGGTGGCCGCCTATGGCGGCGGCGAGCTTCACCCCGTCACGCCCGGCCCGTTCATCGTCAGCTATGGGGTGGTCGAGCCCGACCAGACCATCCATGTCGTGATCCGCTGGGACCACCGGGTCACCGACGCCGCCCCCATCGCCCGGGTCCTGACCCGGCTGGAACAGGTCCTGAACACTGAAATCGCTGCCGAATTGCGGGCAGCTGGCCCCAAGCCGATCCGGGCGGTGGGCACGTGACCGCGTAGCGGTCATCCCGGGGCGGTGCGCAGCACCGAACCCGGGATCTCGAGGTTCCGGGTTCGCTCTGCGAGCGCCCCGGAACGACCCTCCCCCACATTGACAGCGAACCCCAAACTCCCCTAAAAGCCGCCTGCTCGCGGGCCGATTTYGGCCCGCGAAGCGTTTCGCGACCCGTGGTCCTGTCCCTTAAAGCTTTGGGGATCGGACCTGTCGGTGTCGGGCTTTGGCCTGTCACACAGGAGGGCGCGTTTCCTCAAACCATGCAACCGAAGAGGACGCGATGACTAAGCGCAGTGAGGCGAAGTACAAGATCGATCGCCGTATGGGCCAGAACATCTGGGGCCGCCCGAAGAGCCCCGTGAACCGCCGCGAATAYGGCCCCGGCCAGCACGGCCAGCGCCGCAAGGGCAAGCTCTCCGACTTCGGCGTGCAGCTGCGCGCCAAGCAGAAGCTGAAGGGCTACTACGCCAACATTTCCGAGCGCCAGTTCCACGGCATCTATGTCGAGGCGAGCCGCCTCAAGGGTGACACCGGCGAGAACCTGATCGGCCTCTTGGAGCGTCGTCTCGACGCGGTCGTGTACCGCGCCAAGTTCGTCTCGACGATCTTCGCCGCGCGCCAGTTCATCAACCACGGCCACATCAAGGTGAACGGCCGCAAGGTCAACATCTCGAGCTACCAGCTCAAGGTCGGCGACGTGATCGAGGTCAAGGAAGCCTCGAAGCAGCTCGCCCACGTCCTCGAAGCCAGCCAGCTCCCCGAGCGCGACACGCCCGACTATCTCGAAGTCGACCACGGCAAGATGACCGCCAAGTACATCCGCATCCCCGGCCTCTCGGACGTGCCGTTCCCGGTGCAGATGGAGCCGCATCTGGTCGTCGAATTCTATTCGCGCTAAGATCTGATTATCGAAAGGCCCCGGTTCGCCGGGGCCTTTTTGCTTAAAGAGGCACGTCAGTGGCCGTCCCGCCGTTAGGAGGCGTCGCATGCTCTACACCCCTCCCCCGATCGATCCCAAGGCGCCGCCGGTGCGCATCAATCTGCTGTCGGACACGCAGACCAAGCCGACGGCTGCGATGCGCGAGGCGATGGCGCGCGCCGAGGTCGGCGACGAGCAGGTCGGCGACGATCCGACCGTGAACGCGCTGTGCGAGCGCGTTGCGGATCTGCTCGGCAAGGAAGCCGCCGTCTACATGCCCTCGGGCACGATGTGCAACGTCACCGCGACGCTGGTGCATTGCCGCCCCGGCGACGAGATCCTCGCCCATGAGACCGCGCACATCATCGCCCGCGAAGGCGGCGCGCATGCCGCGATCGGCGGCTTCCAGGTCATGCAGCTGAAGGGTGCCGACGGCCAGTTCACGCCGGAGACGTTCCGCAAGGCGCTGCACCCGCGCACGCGCTACCAGCCGCCGCAGACCGTCGTCAGCGTCGAGCAGACCGCCAATATCGGCGGCGGCACGATCTGGAAGAAGGCCGCACTCGACGAGATCGTCGCGATCGCCAGGCAACATGGTCTTGTCACCCACATGGACGGCGCGCGCCTGCTCAATGCCACGGTGGCGAGCGGCATCTCTCCACGCGACATGACGGCGGGGTGGGATTCGGCCTGGATCGACTTCTCGAAGGGCCTGGGCGCGCCGATCGGGGGCGTGCTCG
>NZ_JBFUES010000484.1:0-5568 GCF_056403875.1 Bradyrhizobium sp. P2_E8 | reverse complement strand
AAGCTTGTGGTGCTCACTGAAAAGGGCAGGCAGATCTACGATGCGGCTGGCCGCCTGCAGGTCCCGTGGGTCAACGGCCTGTCGGATGGGCTGTCAGTGAAGGAGGTCGAGATCGCCCACCGGGTGCTCAACGCTCTGCGTGATCGACTCGAAGGAACCGGCGAGGATTGATCATGCAGCAGCCTTACGCCACGCGGCGAACCGCGTTCAGCGTCTCGATGGTGCGCCCGACCTCGGTCGCCGGGCACGGTCTGCCGAAGTAATAGCCCTGCACCGCGGTGCAGCCGCATTCGCGCACGAAGTCGAGCTGCTCCTCGGTCTCCACACCCTCAGCCGTGGTCTCGACGCCGAGCACGGAGCCGAGGCTCGCGATGGTGCGGACGATGGCGACGCTCTCCGGGCTTTCGCCGAGCGTGCCGACGAAGGAGCGGTCTATCTTGATGCGGTCGAACGGAAACTTGCGCAGATAGCTCAGCGAGGAATAGCCGACGCCGAAATCATCGAGGCTGACGCGCACGCCGAGTGCGCGAAGCTGGTGCAAGATCTCGATCGTCGCCTCGCTGTCGTCGAGCAGTGCGGTCTCGGTGACCTCCAGTTCGAGCCGCTGCGGCGGCAGGCCGGCCTCCGCGAGCGCGCTCGTGACCATCGCCGCCAGCCCGCGCGAGCGGAACTGCACCGGCGACAGGTTCACCGCGACCGTGACATCGGGCCAGGACGCCGCGGTCGCGCAGGCCGTGCGCAGCACCCATTCGCCGATCGGCACGATCAGCCCGTTCTCTTCGGCGATCGGAATGAACTCGGCCGGCGAGACGAAGCCGCGCGAGGGATGCTTCCAGCGCAGCAGCGCCTCGAAGCCGGTGAGCTCGGAGGAGTCGAGCCGCACCTGCGGCTGGAACACCAGGTGGAATTCACGCGCCTCCAGTGCGCCGCGCAGATCGTGCTCCAGCGCGTGCCGGCTGCGGGCCTCTTCCTCCATCTCGGGTTCGAACAGCTGATAGGCGCCGCGCCCCCTGGCCTTGGCCTGGTACAGCGCGAGGTCGGCGCATTTCATCAGCTCGTCGGCATCGAGCCCGTGATCGGGCGCGATTGCGATACCGACGGAGGCGCCGACATGGATCGACTGGCTTTCCAGCGGCGGCGGGTGGCCGATGATCTCGACCAGGCGGCGGGCGAGCTTTTCGGCCGACTGTGGCTGCGGGCCGCGCTGGAGAACGGCGAACTCGTCGCCGCCGAGGCGCGCGACGGTGTCGTGCTCGCCGACATTCTCCTTCAGGCGCGCGGCGACCCAGCGCAGCAGGCGATCGCCGGCGGCATGGCCAAGCCTGTCGTTGACGGTCTTGAAATTGTCGAGGTCGAAGCACAGCACCGCCATGGCGCCGCCGGCGATCGCGACCTGGTTCAGTCCCTCGCCCATCTTCTCGCGGAACAGCGTGCGGTTGGGCAGGTCGGTGAGTGAATCGTGCCGGGCCATGTGCGCAACGCGGGCCTGGGCCTTGTGGCGCTCGGTGACGTCCTCATAGGTGACGACCCAGCCGCCAAGCTCCATCCGTTTGTGGTTGAGCTTGATGATACGGCCGTCGCTCAAATGGCGGTGCAACGTGTGCTCGCCCTCGCGCAGCCTTTCGACATAGTCGGCGTAGAGCCTGGCGCCGGTCGTGTTCGGATGGATGCCGAGCTCGCAGCTGTGATCCATGATCTCGCGCATCGAAATGCCCGGCTTCACAACGTCGGGCGATAGCCCGTACATCTCGATATAGCGGCGGTTGCAGACGATCACGCGCAGGCTCGAATCGAGCATGCACAGGCCCTGACTCATGTTGTTCAGCGCCGCGTCGAAGCGGCGATACTGCTCGCTCAGCTCCTCGATCGCGCGCTCGCGCTCGGTGATGTCCTCGTAGGTGGCGACGAAGCCGCCCTCGGCCAGGGCGCAATAGCGCACCGAGATCACGGTGTCGTTCGTCATGCGCCGGCGCATCGGCGAGGAATCGCGGTTCGCGATCCGCGCGCTGGCGGCTTCCAGGAGCTGTTGCGGGCTGTATTCCGAAGCGAACGCGCCGTTCGCCATCGATCGTTCGATCAGCTCGCCGAGATGCGTGCCGGGCCTGGTTTCCTCCGGCKACAGCCAGTAGATCTTGCGGTAGGTGGTGTTGCAGACGCGCAGGCGCATGTCGCTGTCGTAGAAGGCGAGCCCGTGCGCCATGTTCTCCATCGCCGCGTCGAGGATGAAGTTCTGCTGCCTCAGCGTCTCCTCGTATTTCAGCCGTTCGGTGACGTCTTCGTGCACCGTCACCCAGCCGCCGTCGGGCAGGAAGCGGGAGACCGCCTGCACCATCCGCCCGTCGTAGCGCATCACCAGCAGCGTCTTCGCCTTCTGGCCGCGCACGTCCTCGAGCCTGGTGTCGCGGAATTCGTCGGCCGACATGCCCGGCGTATTGCCGCGCGAGAGCCAGTGTTCGATGGCCGCGCTGTGCGTGACGCCCGGCTTCACGATTTCGGGGTCGAGGTTGTAGAGGTTCAGGAAGCGTTCGTTGCAGACGACGAGGCGGCTGTCGGCGTCATACATGATGAGGCCGTGCGACATGTTGGCGAGCGCATGCTGGCTGCGTTCGGTCTGCACGCGCAATTCCGCCTCGAGCCGGGCGAGGCGGCTGACGTCGTCGCAGATCGTCATCCAGCCGCCGCCGGGAAGCGGCTTCAGCTCGAGTGCCATGACGAGGCCAGTCGACAGCCGTTGCTCGGTACGGAACGGCTTGCCGCCTGCGATTTGCGCGATCCGCGTCGAATACAGCGTGTCGAGCTCGCTTTCCGGAAAATTCCCACGCGTCGCGCTGTGCGCGAGCACCTCGCGATAGCTCGTGCCCACCCGCACGACATCGGCCGACATGTCGAACAGGCTGAGGTAACGCTGGTTGACCAGCACGATCCGGTTGTCGGCATCGTAGACGCAAACGCCCTGCTCCATGTGGTCGAGCGCAAGCTGGCTCAGCGCGACCAGGGCCTCCGGGCCCTGCTCGCGGCGTGCACCAAGCTCGTTATCGCAGGTCGACGTCATGGGGTCGGCGTGATCTCGGCGGGCAATCGACTTAACGCAGCGTAATTCGAGCACCGAGGGTAACGAAGACCCCGGAAAATTCCCTTAAGCGCAGTAGTTTACGGAGGGTGACTGGCGATGGAGAGAGTGCGTGAGGCGAGCGCGCGAGTGCGAAGGTAGCTGCAAGCTAGAGTTGGGCGGAAGCGCGCGACAAATCTCAGTCCCGTAGCCCGGATAAGCGCAGCGATATCCGGGGCAGTCGTTCCCGCATGTCGCTACGCTCATCCGGGCTACAGGGACGGATCGATCTCCTACGGCCCGTAGAGCACGAGTTCCGTGTCGGTGAGATCGGCGAGCTGCGGCTGGTGCGGGCCCTTGAAATATTTGCGGCCACGCTGCTCAGTATAAATACCGACGAGGCCGGGAACGGGGCCGTTGGCATCGAGAGCCACCGAGATCTTGCCGAGCCGCAGCAGCAGCCGGCCGATGCGGCCTGCGCAGGCGGCGTACTCGGCGGCGCTGCGGCAGTAGATCAGCTTCATCGCGGGCGGCGCGATGAAGCCGCGGCGGATGCGCACCGGTTGCAGGATGAAGGGGAAGGTTCCCTGCGGCGTGCGGCAGACGAGGCTGAGGCAGTTGTAGCGCGCATGCCGCGTCAGCAGTTCGGTCTCGGCCTCGGAAAGTCCCTCGATCGTCTTGGCGTGCTGCGAGACGACTTCGATCTTGCTCCAGCGCGGGGCCCGCGCGAACGCAGGCACCGAAAAGAATATGCCGCGGCAATAGGCGCGAAAGCCCTGCGTCTCGATGATAGGCCAGGTCCAAGGCGCCGGGCTGATGTTGAGATAGGTCACGTCCTTGTGCCGCTGCGCGATCTTGGTCAGCAGCGGGGCGTAGTTGCGATAGGCCGGATCGACATACCAGCTCGACAAATTGCACTGGATCGCGGTCTCTTCGCAGTCCTTTCGTGCCGTGTAGATCAGCAGCAGCACGCCGACCGGCGTGCCGTCATTGTCGAGCATGTAGCCGAAGCGCGGATAGCCCTCCGGCACGGGCCGGAAGGCCTGCCGGCGCAGGCCCTGCATCCAGTAATTGCGCGAGCGGCCGACGAAGCCGCGCGTCAGCAGGTCCGCGACCGCATCGACGTCGGCCTCGGTGATCTCGCGGCATCTGACCTTGGTGTGGATCACGCTCGTCTTACCCGTGGAAATGGCAGGCCTCGTTTGGTCGATCGTCTAAGCATGATCTTTTCGGAAAACCGCTTCGCACTTTTCCGGRTCATGCTCTAGCGCCAGCCCTCGCCATGGGCATCGGCCGCGACATGCGGCTGCAGGCCGAGGATGTCCCGCACCTTGGCGGGCCAGGCCGAAAGGTCTGTGCCGTGGGTGTGGAACATCGCGACCGCGAGCCTGTCCATGCCGAAGGCGACGCAGCCGGTGTGGGCCGGCTCGCCATTGGCGTCCTGGATGCCCCAGGTCGTGCCGAAATGCTCGCGGTGATAGTTGAAGCTCATGCAGGCGGTCGGCTGCTCTTCCGAGCGCAGCGGGATCAGGAGCTCGAACTTGAGCTGCTGCTGCTTCTGGCTCACCGCCTTCATCTGGCCGACGCGGCCGAAGAAGGGATCGCTGGCATAGTCGACGCGGAAGGTCAGGCCGAGATCGCTGGCGATCGCCTGCGCGCGCACCATCCAGCACTCGCGGAAATCGGAAACGTCATCGGGCGTGCCGATGCAGACATATTCGCGCATCCGGAACGATTGCAGCCGGTCGAGATGTTTCGACGGCTCGCGGCGGAAGCAGTCCGCGGCGACGTCGAAGCGGAGGCCGCCCTTCGGCAAAGGTCCGCGGCTCGCCGCGATCGGATAGACGGGGTAGCAGGCGGCCGGCGACAGCACGAGGTCGGCCGGCGAGAGCGACGTGGTCCAGTCGCCGCCGGCGTCGAAGCGGCTGACCGCGGCGTTGATCTCGCGTTCGGTGCCGTGCAGGCCGCAGACGCAGCCGAGCAGGTTCGGAAAGCTCTTGAGATAGCCCGACTTCTCGAGCTGGGCGCGGCTCATCACCGGTGGAAAGCGCAGCGCTTCGGTGCCGGCTTCGCGATGGCTGGTGATCAGCGCGGCGAGCCGCTCGACGATGCCCTCATAGAGCGCGGTGCGGGCATAGACGCCGTCCGAGCCCATGCTGTGGAACAGCTTGTCGGCGAGATGATCGAGCGGATCCGAGATTTGCGGCGCGGTGTCAGGCGAGTTGGGGAGAACAGCAATGTTCATATTCGACTTCCTGCTATCTGAAATTGTTCTTATTGGGCGAAGGCACGTCAGTCTCGAAAGCTTGTCAGTCCCGAAGGCTCGCCGGAATGCCGCTCATCAGCGTCGCGGTCGCGGCGTTGGCCAGAATACGGTCGTTGTTGATCATGATCGGCGACGACAGCACGTCGCGCAGGTGACGGCCCATGGTGAATTCGCCGTCGTTGCGGTAGCCGGAAAGGCCCGCGGTGCGCATCGCATGCATCACGGTCTCGACCGCGAGTTCGGAAGCCTGCAC
>NZ_JBFUES010000483.1:0-5570 GCF_056403875.1 Bradyrhizobium sp. P2_E8 | reverse complement strand
GTTTCGTCCTTGCCGGTTCCTCGTTCGCGGGCGCGCCCGACGGCAATCTGCCCGGTATCGGCACCTTCCAGTACAGCGGCTCGCCGGTCATCGCCCCGGCGCCGCAGCCGATCGTGGTCGCCGCGCGCTTCTGATCGCCAACAAGAAAATCAGCCGGCAAAGGCCATCATGTTCCTTCGTTTCTGCGCCGCAGTGTTCATTTCCCTCGTGACCATCACGTCCGTACAGGCGCAGGTGCGCGCGCCCTCCAGGATCCCCGACCCTCGCGGCGAATTCGTTCGTCAGTGCGCGCCCCGCATGCAGGGTCGCTGGGAACATCCGGAGGAAGTTTGCGGCTGCCTGCATGACCATGCCGCCGCCGTCGTCGAGGACCGCGATCTGCGCGAGGCGCTGTTGCGGGGCATCAGCGAAACCGGCGTGCCGACGATCGAGACCGATTGGGTGCCGACGTCCAAGCAGGGCGAGATCGGCCCGACCTTCACCAAGATCGCCAAGCCCACCTTGCAGTGCATGTTCGATCCGGCGAAGTAGCCTCTCAGGTCATCATTTCGTTTTTGGACCGTGCCGCGGCACGCAGGAACTCGTGCGCGAGATGCCCTTGTCGGTCATCTTCGCGCCGCGCACCTCCTTGACCTGTCCGGCCGGGCAGGTTCCGTCATCCACCAGCACACGCTGGCCCAATTTGAGATCCACGACGTCCTGCTCGCGCCCGACGGTGCCTGCGCGTGCCGTTGAGGCGAGCGCGATGGCGATCAGGAGCGAGAGGCAGGCTGCGCGGCGGAGTGACATGATGAGGGCTCCCGGAATCGATGCCGCAATGTAGGGATCGGTCGGCGATTCTGATAGCGAAGCTTCGTCACGCTCGCCGCGCCGATCTGCCGTTCACGCGCAACGCCGCACGCGATTCCCGCGCGAGCCGCTCCGCGGACGCCACGAGCTTCGGAATTGCGTGCCCCGAAAATCCGAGCACGAAGCCGGGCAGGGGGCGTGCGCGCGAATATGTGTCGGCCAACAGCCAGCCTTCTGCGCCGGCCGCCTGCTTCGCCTCTGCCGCGACCGACAGATCGACCGACGGATCGAACCTTGCGACAAGATGCAGGCCCTGCGACGGCACCGGCACGGACAGCACACCGTCGGATCTGGCCTCCAGCGTCTCGGCCAGCGCGTCGCGTGCCTCGCGATAGAGCTTTCGCACCCGCTTCAGGTTTGCGGCAAAGGCGCCGGAGTTGAGCATGTCGGCCACCGCGCCTTCCATCAGAGTCCCGGGAAAGCGGTCGAGCGCCGCGCGCGCGGTGGTCACGTCGGCGATCAGGCGCTCGGGCAGGGCGCAATAGCCGATGCGCAGGCCCGGAAACAGCGTCTTGGCAAACGTGCCCAAGTAGATCACGCGCTGGAGGCGATCGATGCCGGCAAGCGACATCAGCGGCGCGCCGTCATAACGGAACTCGCTGTCGTAATCGTCCTCGAGGACGAAGGCGCCGGCCTGCCTGGCCCAGTCGAGCAGCTCGAGCCGCCGCGGCATCGACATCTGCACGCCCAGTGGAAACTGGTGCGACGGCGTCACATAGGCCGCGCGCGCGGACGGCGCCGCCGTGCGGCCCTTGGCGATACGCATCCCGTGCTCGTCGACGGGCACGGCCACGGTGCGATAGCCGCAATGTGCGATGGTCTTGCGTGCGGTGGGATATCCCGGGTCCTCGCACCAGACCTGGTCACCCGCCTTCAGGATCGCGCTTAGCACGATGCGCAGCGCGTGCAGCGTGCCTGACGTCAGCATGATCTGGTCGGGGTCGCAGCGCAGGCCGCGCGCCGACAGCAGATGATCGGCAATCGCCGCACGCAGTTCGCGGCTGCCGCGCGGATCGCCATAGTGCAGATGCTCGGCCCCGAACGCGCGCATGCGCCGGCCGACGAAGGCGCGGAAGCGCTGCACCGCGCGCTCGTCGATATGGGTGCAGCCAAGCGTGAACGCGCCTTGCTGCGGCGCTTCGACCGTCGCCTTCGGCTTCTTCGGCTCGGCCGCGTGTGACGGGATGCGAGCGGCGACGAAGGTGCCGGAGCCGACGGTGGCTTCGGCAAAGCCGTCGGCGGTCAGGCGTTCATAGGCGGCGACGACGGCGTTGCGGCGGAAGCCCGTTTGCCGCGCCAGCGTCCGCGAGGGCGGCAGCGGCTCGCCGGGCTTGACGAGGCCTGAGACGATCATCTCGCACAGTGCCTGGTACAGCCGGTGCGCCGCGGACGYGCCGGCCGTGATGTGCGCCCCGGTGAGGTCGAGCGGCAATTCGGCCTTGGCGGGCGAGGGAGAATTGGTCGGAATTTTTTGCATGGAATTGGCACTATCGCAGACCAAATCGGCCGCTACAACTGCTCTGGAATTGTTCCAATGCGCAACAGGAGCGGCCGTGAGCCAGACCGAGACTTCAAATTCCTATCCGACGTCAGCGCGAAATCAGGTGAAGCGCCGTCACGACCGCGGCTTCTACGATCACGACACGGTTCATCGCATCCTGGATTCCTCGATGCTCTGCCACGTCTCCTACGCGATCGACGGGCAGCCCTATTGCACGCCGACCTTCTTCTGGCGCGAGGGGACGAAGCTCTACTGGCACGGCTCGAGCGCCAGCCGCATGCTGCGCAACCAGACCAGGGGCGAGCGCGTCTGCCTCACCGTCGCCCACCTCGACAGCCTCGTGCTGGCGCGCTGCGGCTTCAACCACTCCGCCGATTATCGCGCGGTGATGGCGTTCGGCACGGCCTATCTCGTCACCGACCCCGAGGAGAAGGAGCGGGCAGTGATCGCCATGGTCGACCGCTTTTTCCCGGACCGCACCGCGAGCCTGCGGGCGAGCAACACGCAGGAGATCAAGGCGACCTCCTTCATTGCCATGGAGATCGAGGAGGCCTCGGCCAAGATCCGCGCCAAGGGCGTTGCCGACGACGACGAGGATTATGCGTTGTCGATCTACGCCGAGCGCATTCCCGTGCGCACCGTGCTCGGCGCGCCGGAGCCGTGCCCGCGCCTGCTCGACGGCGTGACGCGCCCCGCTACGCTCAATGGCTATTCGGAAGGCCGCCTGCTCGAAGATGCATTGCGGGATGCTTATTTTGTGGAGTACCCGAACGGCTGAAATCGGCTAGCTTGCGCGCTCCTTGGGACCATTCGAATGCCTGGAGTTGCCTGATGAATGCCGAAACGCAGCAGAGGATTCTTGACGCCGTCGATGCCAGCTTCGAAGCCCAGCTTGCGACCACCCGCGATTTCGTCGCGATCCCCTCGACCCGCGGGGCCGAGGGGCCGTGCCAGGACATGATCGGCGACCTCCTGCGCGCGCGCGGCTACGAGGTCGACGACTGGCACATCAATGTCGACGATTTGAAGGATCTGCGCGGCTTCGGTCCGATCGAGCATGATTTCTCCAGGGCGCGCTCGGTGGTGGGCACCTACCGTCCGCAAACCAATGGCGGCAAATCGCTGATCCTGCAGGGCCACTGCGACGTGGTGCCGGCAGGCCCGCTGGAATTGTGGGACACGCCGCCATTCTCGCCCGTCATCAAGGACGGCAAGATGTTCGGCCGCGGTGCCTGCGACATGAAGTCGGGCACGATCGGCGCACTCTATGCGCTGGATGCGATCAAGGCCGCGGGCCTCAAGCCGACGGGGCGGATTCACTTCCAGTCCGTCATCGAGGAGGAGAGCACCGGCGTCGGCGCGCTCTCGACGCTCCAGCGCGGCTATCGCGCGGACGCCTGCTTCATTCCGGAGCCGACCGGCGGCAAGATGGTGCGCTCGCAGGTCGGCGTGATCTGGTTTCGCCTGCGCGTGAAGGGCCATCCGACCCATGTCGCGTTCGCCGGCTCCGGCTCCAATGCGATCATGGCGGCCTATCATCTCGTCCATGCCCTGCAAAAGCTCGAGATCGAATGGAACGAGCGGGCAAAGGCCGATCGCCATTTTGGGACGATCAACCATCCCATCAACTTCAACCCCGGCATCATCAAGGGCGGCGATTGGGCCTCCAGCGTGCCGGCCTGGTGCGACGTCGACTGCCGCATCGCGATCCTGCCGGGCTGGTCGGTGGCCGATCACCAGAAGGAGATCTTGGCCTGCGTCACTGCTGCCTCGCGCAATCACCGCTTCCTGGCCAACAACCCGCCGGAGGTCGAATGGTCGGGCTTCCTGTCGGAAGGCTATGAGCTGACCGACGCGGCAGCGCCCGAGGCCGCATTCGGCAAGGCCTTCAACAAGGTCTATGGCGGCGCCGTCGAGGACCTCGTCTTCACCGCGCTCACCGACACCCGCTTCTACGGCCTCAATCACGGCATCCCGAGCCTCTGCTTCGGCGCCAGCGGCGGCGAGATGCACGGCTTCAACGAATATGTCGATCTGGACTCGCTGAAGAAGACAACCAAGGCCATGGCGCTGTTCATCGCGGAGTGGTGCGGGGTGGAGAAGGCGTAGGTCTCTCGACCGTCGTTGCGAGGAGCTCTTGCGATGAAGCAATCCAGACTGCCCCCGCGGAAAGATTCTGGATTGCTTCGCTGCGCTCGCAATGACGGCGTGTGCTGCCAGACCCTCATCCTGAGGAGCGCGGAACGCGCGTCTCGAAGGATGAAGGTCCCGCCGGTGGCATCGCCCTTCGAGACGCCGCTGCGCGGTTCCTCAAGGTGAGGGGAAATATCGTGCCGGCCCGCTGCCCAATCCACCGGCTCCGCCAAATACTTTAAGCTTAAAATAAAGACTAGGATGCGGCCGTTCCTGGTGGCAGACTGGCGGCCGCCTTGAGTCCGCCGAGGGAGTAACGATGCGCGATTGGGATGACGCTTACGCCAATTCGGCCCATATCCCGGGCTCGGACAAGATGCCGGCGCAGTGGGCGGAGCGGGCGGCGGCCTACCGCGCCGGGTTGAATGATTTTCGCGCCGACATCGCCTATGGCAACGGTGAACGCCAGCGCTTCGACCTGGTCCTGCCCGACGGCGACAGCAAGGGGCTCGTCGTCTTCGTCCATGGCGGCTACTGGATGCGCTTCGACAAGTCGACCTGGACCGATCTTGCCGAAGGCGCGCGGCACCATGGCTGGGCCGTGGCGCTGCCGAGCTACACGCTGACGCCGGCTGCGCGCATCTCCGACATCACCGCCGAAATCACCGCCGCGATCGCGAAAGCGGCCTCGCTTGTCGCAGGTCCGATCCACCTCGCCGGCCACTCGGCCGGCGGCCATCTCGTCMCGCGCATGCTGTGCGATGACAGCCGGCTGGAGCCCGCCGTCTACAGCCGCATTGCCGGCACGCTCTCGATCAGCGGCCTGCACGACCTGCGTCCGCTGCTCAAGACCAAGATGAACGAGACGCTGGGCATGACCATGGAGGAAGCGACGCTCGAAAGCGCGGCGCTGCATGTGCCGCGTGGGAATTCGCCCGTGACCGCCTGGGTCGGCGGCGGCGAGCGGCCCGAATTCATCCGCCAGTCCGACCTGATGGCCAATGTCTGGACCGGCTTCGACGTGCCGACGCGCCTCGTCGTCGAGCCGGCGCTGAACCATTTCACCGTGATCGACGGGCTCAAGGAT
>NZ_JBFUES010000482.1:0-5570 GCF_056403875.1 Bradyrhizobium sp. P2_E8 | reverse complement strand
GCCCGCGATCAGCGCGCGCGGCGGGAGAAGAAGGAGATCAGCACCGGCAGCGTCACCAGGATCACAACCGGTGCCAGCATCATGCCGGTGACGACGACGACCGCGAGCGGCTTCTGCACTTGCGAGCCGATGCCCTCCGACAGCGCAGCGGGCAAGAGGCCGACGCCGGCGACAACGCAGGTCATCAGTACTGGCCGAAGCTGAAGCTCGCCGGTGCGGATCACCGCGCTCACGCGGTCCATGCCTTCCTCGATGAGCTGATTGAACTGCGACAGGATGATGATGCCGTCCATAACCGCGATGCCGAACAGCGCGATGAAGCCGATCGCCGCGGAGACGCTGAACGCGGTGCCGGTGATCAACAGCCCGAGCACGCCGCCGAAGATCGCCATCGGGATCACGCTCATCGCGAGCAGCGTGTCGGTCATCGAGCCGAAATTGAACCAGAGCAGGACGCCGATCAGCGCCAGCGAGATCGGCACCACGATCGACAGGCGCCGGATCGCGTCCTGGAGATTGCCGAATTCGCCGACCCAATCCATGTGCGAGCCGGGCGGCAGCTGCACCTGGTCGGCGATCTTCTGCTGCGCCTCGCGGATCGCGCTGCCGAGATCGCGCTCGCGCACCGAGAACTTGATTGGCAGGTAGCGCTCCTGCTGCTCGCGATAGATGTAGGCCGCACCCGAGACGAGGCTGATGCTGGCGACCTCGCTCAACGGGATCTGCGTGACGGTGCCGTTCGGGCCGGGCGCGCCGATGCGCAGGTTCTGGATCGCCTCCGCGCTCCTGCGATATTCCGGCGCAAGGCGGACGATGATCGGGAAATGGCGGTCGCTGCCGGGCTCGTAGAGATCGCCCGCGGTGTCGCCGCCGATCGCGACCTTGATGGTGGCGTTGATGTCGCCCGGTGCGAGGCCGTAGCGCGCGGCCTTGGCGCGGTCGATGTCGATCTGGATGGTCGGCTGCCCGAGCGAGGTGAACACAGCAAGGTCGGTGACACCCTGCACGGTCGACAGCACCTGCTTGATCTTGTTGGCGGTGTCGGTGAGCGCCTGCAGATCGCTGCCGAACAGCTTGATCGAGTTCTCGCCCTTCACGCCGGAGACAGCTTCGGAGACGTTGTCCTGGAGATATTGCGAGAAATTGAACTCGACGCCGGGGAAGCGGTCGTCGAGCTGCTTGAGCAGTTGCGCGGTCAGCTCTTCCTTGTCGCGTGTGCCGGGCCATTGGCTCACGGGCTTGAGCGRCGCGAAGAACTCGGCGTTGAAGAAGCCGGCCGCGTCGGTGCCGTCGTCGGGACGGCCGTGCTGCGACACCACGGATTCCACCTCGGGCCGGGCGCGGATCACCTTGCGCATCTCGTTGACGTAGGTGTTGCCCTCCTGGAGCGAGATGGTCGGCGGCAGCGTGGCGCGGATCCAGAGATTGCCCTCTTCCAGCTTGGGCAGGAATTCGAGGCCGAGCAGCCGGCTGAGCGCCACCGTCATCAGCACGAGACCGACCGCACCGCCAAGCATGATGCCGCGATTGGCGACCGCCCAATGCAGCACCGGCATGTAGATCCGGTGCAGGATCAACATGACCTTGGTCTCGGTTTCCTCGACATGCGCGGGCAGGATGATCGCGGACAGCGCCGGCGTCACCGTGAAGGTGGCCAGCAGCCCGCCGGCAAGCGCATAGGCGTAGGTGCGCGCCATCGGCCCGAAGATGTTGCCCTCGACGCCGGAGAGCGTGAACAGCGGCAGGAAGGCCGCGATGATGATGGCGGCGGCGAAGAAGATCGAGCGCGACACGTCGGCCGCGGCGCTGAGGATGGCGTGGCTCTTCATGCCGAACAGCGTCTCGGGCGACATGTGCTCGGATTCAGACACCGGCGTCGTCTGCGTCAGGCGGCGGAAGATCGCTTCCACCATGATGACGGTGGCATCGACGATCAGGCCGAAGTCGATCGCACCGACCGACAGCAGGTTCGCCGATTCGCCGCGCAGCACCAGGATGATCACCGCGAAGAACAGCGCGAACGGAATGGTGGCGCCGACGATCAGCGCGCTGCGCAGGTCGCCGAGAAAGATCCACTGCAACAGCACGATCAGGAGGATGCCGACCACCATGTTGTGCAGCACGGTGTGGGTGGTGAGCTCGATCAGGTCGCCGCGGTCGTAGATGCGCTCGATGCGCACGCCGGGCGGCAGGATGCTGGAGTCGTTGATGGTTTGAACGAGCTGGTGGACGCGCTTGATGGTTGGCGAGCTCTGCTCGCCACGACGCATCAGGACGATGCCCTGTACGATATCGTCGGACTCGTCGAGGCCGGCGATGCCGAGACGAGGCTTCTGACCGACGGTGACGGTGGCGACGTCCTTGACCAGCACCGGGTTGCCGTTGGTCTGCGAGACCATGGTGTTGGCAAGGTCGTCGATCGAACGTATCAGGCCGACGCCGCGCACCACGGCCGATTGCTGGCCGATATTGACGGTGTTGCCGCCGACATTGACGTTCGCATTGCCGACCGCCTGGAGCAATTGCGGCAGCGTCAGGCCGTTGGCGACGAGCTTGTTGAAGTCGACCTGGAGCTCGTAGGTCTTGCTCTTGCCACCCCAGCCGGTGACGTCGATGACGCCCGGCACGGCGCGGAAGCGGCGCTGGAGGATCCAGTCCTGGATGGTCTTGAGGTCGAGCACGCTGTAGTTCGGCGGGCCGACCAGGCGGTAGCGGAAGATCTCGCCGATCGGGCTGAGCGGCGAGATCTGCGGCTGCACATTGCCCGGCAGCGGCGCGAGCTGCGCCAGGCGGTTCAAGACCTGCTGCAACGCCTCGTCATAGGTGTAGGCGAAGGAGAACTGGAGCTTGATGTCGGAGAGGCCGTAGAGCGAGATGGTGCGGATGGTCGTGAGGTTCTTCAGACCCGCGACCTGGGTCTCGATCGGGATCGTGATGTAACGCTCGATTTCCTCGGCCGACAGGCCGGGGCTCTGCGTCACGATGTCGACCATCGGCGGGGTCGGGTCGGGATAGGCCTCGATGTTGAGCTGGTTGAACGCGATCAGGCCGCCGATCAGCACGGCAACGAACATGCCGACCATCAGGAAGCGCCGGTTGACGGCAAGGGCGACGAGACGATCCATTCAGCTCTTCAGTTTGTTGTCAGTTTTTGGGTCGTCGATCAGCTGCCGGACGCCGCGCGGTCGATGAACAAGCTGCCTTTGGTGACGATCTGCTCGCCGGGCTTCAGGTTGCTCGTGACTTCAACGAGGTTGCCGTTGATGAGGCCGATCTTGATCTGGCGCAGCTCGACCGACTTGTCCTCGCGCGCCACCCAGATGCGAACCTTGTCGGCTTCATAGATCAGCGCCTGTTTCGGCACCGCCGGTGCCGCACGGTCGCCAGCCGAATAGATCGTGACGTTGGCGAACATTTCCGGCTTGAGCAGGCCGTCCTTGTTGTCGATGGTGGCGCGAACCAGCAGACGGCGGGTGCTGGGATCGATCGCGGCGGCGACGTAGTTGATCTTGGCGGTCAGCGGCCGGCCCGGCAGCGCCATCACGTTGACGGTGATGTCCTGCCCGATGCACACCGCGGCCGCATCGCTCTCGCGCACGAAGGCGGTGAGCCAGACCGTTGAGAGGTCGCCGATCACGAAGACCGGATCGCTGGCGCCGGAATTGACGTACTGGCCTGGGCCGATCTTGCGCTGCACGACCGTGCCGGAGATCGGCGAATAGATCGTGATCTCCCGATCGATGACGCCCTTGTCCTGGAACACCTTGATGGTCTCGTCGGTGAAGCCGAGAATCCGCAGCTTGTTGCGTGCGGCTTCCAGCGCCGTCGCCGAGGAGCGCATGTCGTTCTGCGCCTGAACCTGGGTGGCTTCCGCCTGCTGATAGTCCTTCAGCGGAATGGCGTGGCCCTCATAGAGATCCTTGGCCCGCTTGAACTGGATGTCGGCAAGATCGATCGCCGACTTCGCCTTGTTCTGCGAGGTCATCGCCGCGATGAAATCGTTCTGGGCCTGCACGGTGTCGGCGGCCTCGATCGTGAACAGCGGTTGACCTTGCTTCAGCATCTCGCCCGGCTTGGCGAGCAGCTTGGTGACCCTGCCCGCATAGGGCGAGAACACCGGCGTCGAGCGATCCTCGTCGACCGCGACCTTGCCTTCGGTGACATATTCGGCGCGGAAGGTCTTGGCCTTGACCGGCTCGATCGTCAGCGTCGCCCATTCGGACGGCGTCGGCGTGAAGTTCTGCGCATTCCTGCGCGACTGGCTGGAGACCTCGGAATGACTTTTTTCCTTGGCCCCCGCATAAAGGAAGCCATAGGCACCGGCGCCGGCGAGTGCCAGTAAAACTACGGATGTGATCACCCGTTGTTTTGTAAGCACCTGCAATCGCTTGGTATTTTCAACTACCATGGGGCCCGGTCATGTCTGCGACGATCTCGGCAAATGACTGCCTCATCGGTCGCGCTAATAGTGCCGAATTCAGATTTCAAACAACCTAAAAAACGCCCCGCACCTTTCCGTTTGCGTTAAAATTTTGCGACGCGTCAGCTCCAAGTAAGCTATCCAAGTAAGCCAAGTGTCAGCTTCTCAGCGGCCACTGTGCCGGATGACTGCCGAGCGGCATCGCCGGACGGCTCCATTGCGTCGGCGTTCTCGACAGCAGCGCCGAATGGCGCACCGCTTTCAACGTGCCGAAGCCGGATGGCATGCTCGCGATGAACGCTGCATGTACGGCCTCGCCCGTAAGATCCGGGGTGTCCAGTCCGCCGTCGAGCCGGCCGAGATTCCACAACCAGCGGCCGGTCTGCGCCAGCGACACGCGCACGTGCCAGCTGCCGCCTTCGCCGGCCTGACGCGCTTTGGCCATCATCGCGCCAAGCGCCATGAGATAGCCGGTAGCGTGATCGAGTATCTGTGCCGGCAGTTCCTTGGGACCGTCGATGCCAGCGGCCTGYCCCTCGGCATGGTTGAAACCGGTGGTGGTTTGCACCAGAGAGTCGAAGCCGCGCCGCTCGGCCCAGGGGCCGGCATGGCCGTAGGCTGACAGCGTCACGTAGACGATGCCGGGATTGATCTTCGCGGCCTCCTCGGGCCCGAAGCCGAGGGCGGCAAGCGCACGCGGGCGATAGCCCTGCGAGACAATGTCGGCGTCCTTCAGCAACTCGCGCAACTGCGCCCTGCCCGCTTCGCTCTTCAGCTCGACGAACGTGGTGAGCTTGCCGCGGCCGGTGTCGATGGTAAGCCAGGGAATGGCGGGTAGCTCCGGCCCCGACACCAGCAGCACATCCGCACCATGCGCGGCGAGCGTGCGGCCGGCGACTGGCCCTGCGATGACGCGGGAGAGATCGAGCACGCGGAGGCCTGCGAGAGGGCGATCGCCTTCAGGCCACGGCCTTGGCGGGGCTTCGTCGATCCTCTCGATCGACATCAGCGGCAGTTCGGCGAGCGCACGCGCCTGCGGCAGTGCGGACCACTCGTCGTAAGAGCGCATCAGGGCAACGACGCCGCCTGCAGCGTAAGCCGCGGATTCAAACTCCTCGCCCTTCCACCGCATCAACGCGGCCTGCACCTT
>NZ_JBFUES010000481.1:0-5585 GCF_056403875.1 Bradyrhizobium sp. P2_E8 | reverse complement strand
GATCAAGTCATATCGCTTGGCCGGACGCCACTGGCCGAGGTCTTCATGGGACCATTGCACGTCCGGCGCCGCCTTGCGGCCGGCGGCAACCATCTCCGCCGAGCCTTCGACGCCGGTCACGGTCGCATCCGGCCAGCGCTCCCTGATCAGCCTGGTGACGTTGCCCGCGCCGGCGCCGAGATCGGCGATCTCGCGCGGCGCAAAATCCGGAATCCGCATCAACAGGTCGACGGCGGGCCGGAGCCGATGGCCGGAGAACTTCAGATATTGCTGCGGATCCCAGACCATCGTCTCAGCCTTTTCTTTTTCGTGTTTCCTTCAACGTGGCTCTTGGTTACCACTGCTCGTCCCGCTCAGGCAATTCGTCCTGACAGGGACGGGCAGGAAACGAACCGCAACAAGAAACCAAGCAAGAGAGCGTGCGACCATGGATCTCGGGCTCAAATCGAAAACCGCTGTCGTCACCGGAGCGAGCATCGGCATCGGCCGCGCCATCGCCAAGGGCCTCGCGGCCGAAGGCGTGCGCGTGGTCGGCGTGGCGCGGCGCACCGACCTGCTCGCCGAGCTGGTGCAGGAGGTCGGCGGCGGACTGATCACGCCGTTCGAGCAGGACGTGATGGCCAAGGACGCGGCCGAGAAGATCACAGCCTTCGCGCTCAAAGAGCTCGGCCATGTCGACATCCTCGTCAACAACGCCGGCGGCAGCCGTCCCCTTCCCGTCGACGCGCCCGACAGCAAATGGGACGAAGCGATCGCGCTGAATTTCACCAGCTACCGCCGCATCGCGCATGCGCTGCTGCCGCAGATGATCGAACGCAAATGGGGCCGCATCGTCAACATCACCGGCAAGTCCGAGCCGGAAGGGCTCAACGCCGCGTTCGCCGCAAAGGCCGCCGTGCACGCCTGGGCCAAGGGCCTGTCGCGCGAGATCGGCGAGCACGGCATCACCATCAACTGCATCCCGCCCGGCCGCATCATGAGCGAGCAGATCCGCCGCAACTATCCGCCGGACTATCGCGAGCGCTTTGCGGAGGAAGAGATTCCGGTCGGCTATTGGGGTGAGCCGGAGGACCTGGCGGCGCTCGCGGTGTTCCTGGCCTCGCCGGTGGCGCGGTACATCACGGGGACGGTGATCCCGGTGGATGGGGGGCTGCGGCGGTATCAGTTCTAGGGCGGTGGGGTTGCTGAAGCCGATCGGGGAGCGAACGCGCGCAGCGTCTGATCTGGTCCCGGAAGCGGACAGCGTCGGCTCGCGCTCTGGCGGGTCGGCCATGGGCCAGGACCCGGACATGAGCACGACAATCCGGTGACCCAAGCATGCGGGGCCGGGCCGCATGCCCCACACTCAACCGTACTCAGGGCGCGCGCACGCAAACTCGAATTGGTGTCGTCGGGTCGAGACATTGGATGTTACGGCTCGGGGATAGCCATGTTAGCGTGTGCGCATGACCGGAACTGCCCTGAATGTCTTGTCGTTCCTGTTGCTCGGCTTCTTCCTCGGAATGAGGCATGCGACCGACGCCGACCATGTGGTCGCTATCGCGACGATCGTCAGCCGCGAACGCAGCGTGGCGGGCTCGGCGCTGATCGGTGCCGCTTGGGGCGTAGGACACACCATCACGGTCATGGCGGTCGGCGCCGCGATCGTCGTGTTCGGGGTCGTTATCCCGCCGCAGCTTGGTCTGTCGATGGAATTTGCGGTCGGCATCATGCTGATCCTGCTCGGCGTTCTCACCTTGACGGGGATCGGGCGCGCGGTCGGCACAGCTCACGTCCATGCCGGCGTCCGCAGCGGACATGCGCTCGATCTTCATGACCACTTGCATGCGCACGGCGATTACGTGCACCGGCACCCGCACGGTCACCACCTCGGTGCGCACGGGCACGCTGAGGAGCATACACCATTGGCGCGGCTTGACCGATCCTGGCTCGGGCGGATCGCGCTCTATGAGTGGCTGCGCCCCTTCGCGGTCGGCCTCGTGCACGGCCTTGCAGGATCGGCCGCCGTCGCCCTGATGGTCCTATCCATCATACGCGAGCCGATCGCTGCGCTCGGCTATCTGCTGCTGTTCGGGCTCGGCACCATCGCCGGAATGATGTTGATCACGCTGATACTGTCGGCGCCGTTTGTGTTCACGGCGGTCAATCTGCCAAAATTCAATTGGCGGCTCCGGGTGGCCTCGGGGCTCGTTAGCTTCGTCTTCGGGCTGGTCCTGGTCTACGGGATCGGCTTTGCCGATGGGGGCCTGTTCACTGGCGCGCCGACCTGGGAACCCCATTGACCGCAAGTTGACGACGGCAAGGAATTGGTACGGGCAGGTCTGTTTCGCCGCCGCGTCGGTTGACCGCCGCGGAAACCGAGGGATAGAGTGCCGCAACTATAAATGGAGGATGCGCCATTCAGACGATCGGCACGGCCGGTGGGCGATCCTTGTTGCTGGCGGGCGTCGTTGTCGCGCTCGCGGCAACCGCGGGTGCGGCATGGCTACACGAGATCCGGCCGCGGTCGCAATCAGCGCTGCAAACGTTCAACGCGCGGGCCGAGAAGGCGCAGCTGCCGGCGTTGACGGCGGACGAGGAGCGCTTCGCGACAACCTTGTGGGCCGTCCACCGTGAGGCGACGCGGTCGGCGGTGGCATTGAGCTTTGCCGGCATTACCTATCAGACCGAGGATCGGGACGCACAGGCGTTCGCACGAAAGATCGAGCCGCTGGCGAAATTCTTTCATGATGCCGAAATGCAGGTCCGCGCCATGAGCGCGCCACCCTCGCTATCGAAGACACAGTCGCAGTACGTCGACGCGATGGCACTCTACGCCAACGCCGCGACCGAGATGCTAAAGTTCGCCGAAGACGGCGACTCGCAGCGACTCCAAGTTGCGCATAGTTTGGATGTGAAGGCTTCGGAGTACATGCTTCGCGTTGGCGAAGTGCTTTGGCCGGGACAATACAAGCCGCACTAGTGGTCGATCGAAGGGAAGCAGCAAGCGAAATCCGTCTTCCAGTCAAAAGGAAATCATTCAGCTGTAACGGAGGAACGCAATGAGAAGATGTGCACCTAGAATCCGTTCGTTTGCGTTGACCGCGGGGATGGCGGCGATGACAAGCCTATTCGGCTTGGCGGCGCAGGCCCAACAACCGGTCTGCTCGGCATGGCTGATCGAGAGCAGCCGTTTCATGAACGTGCCGTTCGGATCCTTCATGCCAGATCGCACTTTCGTGCCTGGCAGCACCAAGCCGGAGAGCAACATTGCGAGCGTCGATCTGCCGGTAAACGTCGGCGTGATCAAATGCGGAAGCGAGTTGATCCTCTACGATACCGGTTGGAAGCAGCAGGATTACCTGAAGATGACCGGGTCGGATCACTGGGCTCCACTGCCGGACCAGCTGAAGGCTCTCGGCTTCAATGCCGCCGATGTCACCAAGGTGGTGATCGGCCACGCTCATTGGGACCACGCCGGCCAATTGTCTGACCTGCCCAATGCCGTGCTCTACGTCCAGCGCGAAGAGCTAAAAGCGATTGAATGGGCCCTCAACTATCCGGAACCGCACATCCGGGCAGTTAACTCCGATCCGGGGGGCTGCAACCGTACGCCTGCTTGCGGCTACATGCCGCTCACCGTCGAGGAGGTCTACGGCAAGGTGCTGAAGGGCAAGGCGGTGATCGTCGACGGCGAGATGGAGATCCTGCCGGGCGTGCGGATTCATCCGGCGTTTCGCGCTCATACAGCCGGCTCGCAACTGCTCGAGGTGCCGACCAGCATCGGTAAGCTAGTGTTTGGCTCGGACGCGTTTTCGTCGTACGAGGGCATCCGCGATTGGATGACGGCGAACGTGCAGCAGACCGATACCGTCCAGCAGTTTCTCGCCTATGAGAAGTGCTACAAGATCACCGGCGGCTATAACAACTGCGTCGCCGCCCACGAGCCGCTGAGCTACACGGACAAATATCCGTTGACGAAGAATTCTTGGGTGGCGCTGAACGGCGGCCGCATGGCCGAGCTCACGTTGGCGCCGGGTGAAAAGTCGCGCAAGCCATGAGAGGTGTTTTCGAGGTGGGATCAGTCTTCCCACCTCGACCGCTTGATCCTGCGACTGGAAGAAGAAGTATCTGCGCGCGTAGGCTGCCCCTCTGGCTTGCCTGCGTGATGTTCCTTTTGACTGGCAGCGTGTCTGCGCATGACGCGAGCAGCTATGGTGGCGTGTTTCGCTCCCGTGATCTCGGCGCCGCCTGGTTGAATGCGGATGTCGGCCTGTTTCTCAATGCGGCACTTGTCGTCGCCGTCGACCCAAGCGATTCGTCCCACCTGTTGGTCGGCACCGACCTCGGACTCTTGAGTTCGCACAATGGAGGTCGGAGCTGGGTGCCGGAGGCGCGAGATCTTGTCATCGGCGCGGTATTCGCGCTTGCCTTCTCGCCGGAGGGCGAGTTGGCTGTGTGCGCGGCCGTAAACGGTGTGTTTCGCCGCGACCGCAACGGCTGGCTGCGCGCCAGGGCCCCGGACTCCGCGATTCCGGCGCGAGCTCTGGTCAGCGGACCAGCGAACAATCGTTTCTATCTGCTCGGCCGCAGCGGGCTGTTTTCGAGCGAGGACGGCGGGCGCACCTATGCGGTCGTGCCCGGGCTCCCGCAGGCGAGCGAAATGACGGCGCTGGCGGCATTTGCGGGATCGGCCGACACGCTGGCGGCCGTGATTGACGGCCAGGCGATGATCAGCCGCGATGGGGGACGCACCTGGTCCGACGCCGGTTTTGGCGGCGCAGACGCGCCCGTCGACACGATCGCCGCCGATGCGACGCGGCCGCATCGGCTGTGGGCGGCGGCGCGCGGCGGAGTCCTTGTCCGCGACGACCTCGGTTCCGATTGGCATTCCGTTGGACGTTCACTGCCTGAGCCGAAAGCCCGAGTGCGCGGTATCGCGGCGAGCGCCGACGCGATGATCCTGGTGGTTTCCTCTGATCGCGGAATCTACCGCAGCGAGGACGGTGGAGAAACGTGGGCGCAGAAAGAAGACAACCTTCCGATTCATATCGAGGCCGGCCCTCTCGCCCGCGATCCGAAAGATGCGGGTATCGTCTACGCAGTCTTTTCGCTGATGCCCTATGCGGAGGTTTGGCGCATGGCGGTCGATGGCGGCAACCTGTTGGCGCGCATCGAACCGATCAGCCTGGCCGGTGCTCTCTCGTTTCTTCTGCTCGTTCTGATCGGCGGCTGCCTTGTGGTACGTTACCTGTCACGCAAACGCGGCGCAGCCGATCTGTCGCTTTGATCCGCGCGTGGCCGCCGGTACCACTGACGCGAATAGCCGCAGCCACTATCGTTGAGAACTTTGGATTCAGGAACGGTATCAGAGCCGTGGAGTGACTGGTGTCGACTTCGAAACTCGTACGGCCGCGAAGGATTGTAAACTTCGGAATCGGGGCGCTAGTCACAATGCTTTGTATCGCGGTTCTGGCGGGAGGTGCGCTGGTGCTGGTACGAGCCGTCGCCAAGGAAAAATTTGTTGAGTACCGCATGGGCGAGCCAGAGGATGCGCCAATCGCGATTGCAGCGGGCATCGACGGCAGTATCTGGTTTACCATCGA
>NZ_JBFUES010000480.1:0-5593 GCF_056403875.1 Bradyrhizobium sp. P2_E8 | reverse complement strand
CCCTTGGAGATCGCGGAACAAAATCTTCGCAATTGCCCCGTCCAGGTCGAGTCGATTGACGTCAAAGGCGCTAAGGAGCTGACCGCGGCGTTGAGCAAGCTCGGCGTTCAAATCGCCAAGCGAGCGCCGAAGTTCACGATCACGCTGACGAACGACTATCTCGACCGGCGACTTGCTGAACTGAACCAGGAACGTGTGGCCGGCAAGACGCCCTGGTTGCTGGTACAGCCATCCGGCCCGTTTCCGCTGGTCGGGCCCGTGTTCAAACCGGGCGAGAGCGCCTGCTGGACCTGCCTGTTCGATCGCATGATCCGCAACCGGGAGATCAAGGGGTTTCTTGACCGGGGACCGGCGCGTGCGGTTGCCATATCGCCTCTCGTCAGAGAAAGCGTCGGCCAGGCTGGAATCCATTTTGCGGCCGTCGAGATCGCCAAGGCAATTGCCTCGGATTTTCGCACCGATTTGTGCGATCACATCGCAAGCTTCGACCTGACCGGCGCCGCCATCGCCAAGCACTACGTGACGCGACGTCCGCAATGTCCGACCTGCGGCAACAGGAAGCTGAACAACCCGCGCCGATCTCCGGCCCTGGTCGAGATTGCCGAGGGCAAGAGGCTCGTCATGACCAGCGGTGGATATCGCACCGTGACGTCGCGGTCGACCGTGTCGCGCTTCCGCAAGCATGTGAGCCCACTGACAGGGGTGGTGACCAGGCTCGAACGAATCGACGTCGACCTGCCGATGAACACCAACTACTTCGCCCAGCACAATTTCTCCGCGCCGGCCCACAGCATCGACCAGCTCAGGTCTGGATTGAGCGGGGGCAGCTTTGGCAAGGGCTCGACCGCCGAGCAGGGCGAAGCCAGCGCGCTGATGGAATCGATCGAACGCTATTCGGGCATTTTCCAGGGCGATGAGATCAGGACGACGCGTCGATTTGCCGATTTCGCGCCTGGCGACGCGCTTCTTCCCAACGATATCCAGCTCTTCAGCGAAACGCAGTTCAAGAACAGGTTTCTCCAGCAACCGGACGATCCCCATCCGGTTCCCGAGCCGTTCGATCCCTCGACGAGGACCGATTGGTCGCCGGTCTCATCGTTGCGCGACAAACGCTTCAAATATCTGCCGACGGGCCTCCTGTACTTCTTCTATGGCGGCTTTCATACGGATTCCAACGGCTGCGCGGCCGGCAACACCCGCGACGAAGCAATTGTCCAGGGCTTCCTCGAACTGATCGAGCGCGATGCCTACGCAATCTGGTGGTACAACCGGGTGCAGCGCGCCACGGTCGACCTCGAGCAGTTCGACGATTTCTATGTCCGGGATCTCCAAACTCAATTTGCAGAAGCCGGTCGCAAGCTGTGGGTGCTCGATATCACCACTGACCTCGGCATTCCGACTTACGTGGCGATCATGCACTGGATGCAGGATGGACACGAGAATATCGAGTTCGGCTCCGGCGCGCATTTCGACCGCCGTATAGCCCTGCTGCGCTCCCTCACCGAGCTGACCCAATTCATGTCCGTCAGCATGATGGGTGGTGCGAGCGGCGAGAAGCCGACCCTCGACGGTGTCACACCGTTGCGTCTGGAAGACTACCCGTTCCTGACACCGAGCGATTGCCCTATCGTCCCCCCAGCGCCGAGCCTCAAGCTTCACGACAATACGCGGGACCAGGTCATCGCCTGCGTCGAGATCGCAGCCCGTGCGGGCTACGATTTCCTCGTCCTCGACCAGACGCGACCCGACGTCGAGGTTCCGGTCGTCAGAGTGCTCGTTCCCGGCTTGCGTCATTTTTATCGCCGCTTCGCACCGGGCCGCCTTTACGATGTGCCGGTGAAGCTCGGATTGTTGGACCGGCCGCGACCGGAAAGCGATCTGACTTCATTCCTCCCACACACCTGAAGGGTTGCTCTTTCGTGCGCGCTCCCCGGAAAAAGCCGACCAGGAAGATCGCGCCAGACATTGCCGCCCGATTGAGCCATCACTTCTCCCTCCAGATGCAGCCGGACGGAAACATCGCCGCCTTTCTGGGCGACTATTCCGTCAACCTCGGGCAATTCAGCGCGGCCGCGATGGACTGCGCGCGACATCTGAGCACCGGCCTTCCGCTCGCTTCGTTTGCTGGCAAGAGCATCCTCGCCAGGGAAATCGACGCCCTGGTGCATCGCTTGGCCCGGCAGGGGCTTCTGGAATACCGCCTCTCCTCTTCGCGTAACACGCAGGACTTCGTGGTCATCGAGCCCCAAGTCCCCGAATACTGGCCGCGGCGCGCGAAGCTGGGCAGCCGTGACACCATTGTGCTATCGCGCTTTGCCTTTCTGCGCCGGCGCGGCAACGAGTTGGTGCTGGAATCGCCACGCGCCGGCGCGTTGTTCCGGATTGGCGATCCCGCCATCGCCGCCACCCTTGCTGCGCTGTCGCAGCCTCGGAAGATCGGCAAGCTTAACCAGAAGAAAGCTTCCTCCACCCTCCATCTGCTCGAACTGTTGCTGGACAGCCAGATCCTGCTCAAGCTCGATGCGAAGGACGGACAAGGCCTGCGGGTGAACGAAGGCGACGGCAACCTCGTACTCTGGGATTTCCACGATCTGGTGTTTCACACGCGGAGCACGGAGGGTCGGCAAGCCAATCCGGTCGGCGCCGCCTTCACCTATGCCGGCGTCGTTCCGCCGCCGCCGGCGGTGCGTCCGCCCTGGGCCGGCAGCAAGATTGACCTGCGCAAATTCTCCTCCCCGGAGCCGAACTCTCTCTTCCCAAAGCTGTTGCGCGAACGCCATTCAACACGGGATTTCGACGACAAGAATCCGGTCACGCTCGGCGAACTCGCGCAGTTTCTCGACGCCACCGCGCGCGTCGTGTCCGAATGGAAGAGCGAGCCGTATTTCGAGGGCGGTTCCGGCGTCACCTACAGCACAAGGCCATACCCGTCGGCGGGCAGCGCGTACGAGCTGGAATTGTACCTTACCGTCGCGAACTGCGACGGGCTTGCGCGCGGACTCTACCACTACGATGCAGGGAGCCACGCGCTAGTCGCGATCAGCGCTTCCCCCCAACAACTCCAGGCGCATTTGACGGCTGCCCAGTTCGCCATGGACGCGCCGGGTCAGCCACAAATCCTCATCACGATCGCGGCGCGTTTTGGCCGAGTCTCCTGGAAATACAGCTCAATCGCGTATTCGTTGATCCTGAAGGATGTCGGCAGCCTGATTCAGACGCTTTACTTGGCGGCGACCGATATGGGCCTCGGCGGCTGCGCCATTGGCAGCACCAACATCGATCTGTTCGCAAAGATGACGGAGTTGGAATTCCATATCGAGGGCCCGGTCGGTCAATTCGCGCTCGGGCGCGGCAAAAAACCGGAGGTCCAAGGCTAGAAGCGGGTGTCCGACGGCAAATCGGCGCACGCCTCAAGCCAGTCGCCCTATTGCAGGGTCGGATCGAGCCGGTCGCGCAGCCAGTCGCCGATCACGGAGACCGCCAGCGTCGTGACCACGATGGTGGTCGCCGGCGCCAGCATGATCCAGGGCGCCCGGGTGAGGTATTCGCGGCCATAGCCGACCATGTTGCCGAGGCTGGTCATCGGCGGCTGCACGCCGAGGCCGAGGAAGGACAGGCCCGATTCCATCAGGATCACCTCGGGGAACACCAGCGTGGTCGAGACGATCAGGGTTGAGGCGATGTTGGGCAGGATGTGCCGGAGGTAAACCCGGGATGGCGTCGCGCCGAGCTGGCGGACCGCGGCGGCGTAGCCTTGCGCATTGGCGGAGATCGCCAGTCCCCGCGCGATGCGGGCATAGCGCTCCCAGCCAAAAAATCCCATCAGGCCGATCARCAGCGGCAGCGAATTGCCGAAGAAGGCGAGCACTGCGAGCGCCATGATCAGGAAGGGCATGCTGGCCTGGAAGTCGGACAGCATCAGCACGAGCTGCTCGACAGCCCCGCGGAAATGCGCGGCGAGGAAGCCGAGCGTGGTGCCGACGATGGCCGAGATCGCGGTCGCGCCGAACGCGATCAGGAGCGAGATGCGGATCGAGACGAGGAGGCGCGACAGCACGTCGCGGCCGAGCTCGTCGGTGCCGAGCCAGTGCGCGACATTGCCGGGCGCAGCCAGACGATTGCGCAGGTCGAGCTGGGTGAAGCCATACGGCGCGATCTTCTCGGCGAGGGCCGCGATCACCAGCATCGCGACGATCCAGCCGACCGCAAGCGCGACAGACAACGGGATCGCAGGCAGGCCGATGCGGCGGCGGACAGCGGTGTCCTTCAGCGTCGCGTCGGTCATGCATGCGCTCCCTTGGCGCGCAGCCGCGGATCGAGGAAGCCGTAGAGGAAGTCGACGACCAGGTTGGACGTGACCATGGTCAGCGCGACCAGCAGCAGGATGCATTGCACGACGGCGAGGTCGCGGTTGGCGACGGCGACGACGAGCAAGCGCCCTACCCCCGGCCACGAAAACACGCTCTCGACCACGACGGCGCCCGCGATCAGCGTTCCCACCATGAAGCCGAGAATGGTCACCGTCGGGATCGCCGCGTTCGGCAGCGCATGCGAGGTCACCACCTTGCGCCACGGCACGCCCTTGGCGGACGCCGTGCGGATATAGGGCTGGCCCAGCACCTCCAGCATCGCGCTGCGGGTGAAGCGCGCCAGCACGGCTGCACCGCCGAGGCTCAGCGTCGCGATCGGCAGGATCGCGTGGCGCCAGCTGTCCTGTCCGCCCGACGGCAGCCATCCCAGCTGCACGGCGAAGACGAGCACCAAGAGCAGCGCGAGCACGAAGCTCGGCACAGTAAAGCCGGCGACCGCCGTCATCATCACGGCACGGTCGATCGCAGAGCCGCGATGCAGCGCGGCGTAGATGCCGGCGGGAATGCCGAGCGCCACCTTGAAGACGAAGGCCGGCAGCGTCAGCGCCAGCGTCGCCGGAATTCGCTCAAGCACGAGCTCGATCGCGGGGCGGCCGTCGCGCATGGAGCGGCCGAGTTCGCCCTTGGCGATGGCGCTGAAGTAATCGAGATACTGGAACCAGATGGGATCATCGAGGCCCCAGGCTTTGCGGAAGGCTGCGATGACCTCCGGTGGCGCTTCCGGTCCCAGGATCATCAACGCAGGATCGCCTGATAGCCGCAGCACGACGAAGGCGAAGGTGACGACCAGGACGATCGTCAGGGCCGCGCGTCCGATCCGGATGGCAAGATAACGCCCCATCACGCGGCGTCCCGCGTTTCGACCTGCGGACCCGTCACCAGATGGCAGGCGACCTGCCTGTTTCCGCCGACGGCCGAGAGAACCGGCACCTCGCTCGCACAGCGCGCGATCGCACGCGGGCAGCGCGGATGGAAGGCGCAGCCCCGGGGACGCGCGGCCGGGTTCGGCGGATCGCCCGCCAGCACGATGCGGCCCGCGCTGCGGCGGCCCGGCGCCGGCGAGGCCGAGACCAGTGCCTGCGTATAGGGATGCTCCGGCCGCGCGAACAGATCGTCGGCGCTGCCGATCTCGACGATGCGGCCGAGATACATTACGGCAACGATATTGCTGATCTGCCTGATAACGCGCAGGTCGTGGCTGATGAAGAGCAGCGTGAGACCAA
>NZ_JBFUES010000479.1:0-5596 GCF_056403875.1 Bradyrhizobium sp. P2_E8 | reverse complement strand
CTCTATGACCGGCCGCATGTCCCCTCCGCCGCGCTGCCGGTCGTGCATGCGCGTGAGGTGCCGGCACCGATGAGCGTCGGGGCCGCGCTGGAGAAGCTGATCGGCACGCCCGACATGTGCAGCAAGCGCTGGGTCTGGGAGCAGTACGACCACGTCATCCTCGGCAACACCATGCAGCGCCCCGGCGGCGATGCCGCCGTGGTGCGCGTGCAGGACGGCCCGAAGGGCCTCGCGCTGACCGTGGACGTCACGCCGCGCTATTGCGAGGCCGATCCGTTCGAGGGCGGCAAGCAGGCGGTGGCGGAGGCCTGGCGCAACATCACCGCGGTCGGCGGCAAGCCGCTCGCGATCACCGACAATCTCAATTTCGGCAATCCTGAACGGCCCGAGATCATGGGCCAGTTCGTCGGCTGCCTGAAGGGCATCTCGGAAGCCTGCCGCACGCTCGACTTCCCGGTCGTCTCAGGCAACGTCTCGCTCTACAACGAGACCAATGGCCGCGCGATCCTGCCGACGCCCTCGATCGGCGGCGTCGGCCTGCTCGACGATTTCACCAAGTCCGCCTCGCTCGCCTTCAAGGCCGAGGGCGAGGCGATCCTCTTGGTCGGCGAGACCCATGGCTGGCTCGGCCAGTCGGTGTACCTGCGCGACATCTGCGGTCGCGAGGAGGGCGCGCCGCCGCCGGTCGATCTCGCCGCCGAGAAGCGCAACGGCGATTGCGTGCGCGGCATGATCCATGCGGGCACCGCGACCGCCGTGCACGACCTCTCCGACGGCGGCCTGCTGATCGCGCTCGCCGAGATGGCGATGGCGAGCGGCATCGGCGCGAAGCTGCTGGCGGCGCCGACTTCGCTTGTCTCGCAGGCCTATTGGTTTGGCGAGGACCAGGCGCGCTATCTCGTCACCGTGCCGGAAACGGAGGCTGGCCGCGTGCTCGCCAAGATGCGCGGCTGCGAGGTGCCCTGCGTGCGAATCGGCACCACCGGCGGCGACACCATCGCGATCGCCGGCGAAGCGCCGGTTGCAATCGATACGCTGCGGACCTCGTTCGAGCGCTGGCTGCCGGAGTATATGGGCGGGAAGGCGGCGTAATCCGCGTCCGCAAACTCAGTCGTTGCGAGCGTCAGCGATGCAATCCAGAAAGCCTCCGCGGAGAGACTCTGGATTGCTTCGCTGCGCTCGCAATGACAGAGACCGTCAGTGTCACAGTATCTTCGTTGCCCCGGGAATCTGGCGCAAGGCGCGCGTTAGCGCCCAACTGAACGCGACCGTGAGCACGAAGCCGATCGTCGCCTTGACGATCGCTGGCAGCTCATAGTCGAACAGCCAGTATTGCAACCAAAGCGCGATCGGGTAGTGCACCAAAAATATGCCGTAGGCGTCCGCCTGCATCGGATCGAGCAGCTTGGCCGAGCCTGATTGTCTGAACAAGGCCAGGATCAGAAACATGATGGCCACGCTGAACACAGCGAAGCAGATGGCATAAAGCCCCTCATACCAGTTCGGCAGCGGCGACGGATTTCCCAGTATTTCGCGCTTGATGAAGATCAGCACCCAGAGCAGGCAATACGGAACGATCGCCAAGACCATCCAATCCCAGCTGACCCTCGCCATCCGGCCGTCTACCGCGAGCAGGCCGCGATCCATATTCGCGACGCCGATCCCGGCACCGAAAAAGAAGTAGCTCGCATAGAGCATCACGCGCCCGTGCTGCACCGAGAACGGCCCGAATTCCAACCAGCTGCTTGGTCCATAAAGCATCAGTCCCGGAACATAGAACGCCGCGGTGACGGTAAACATGACCGCGAAGAACACGGCGGGCCGACGGCGACCGTGTAGCGAAAGGCGATTGATCGGATCGAGCAGATTGGGCGACAGCCGGTGCAGCAGGCAGGCAACCAGGTCGAAGGCGAACAAGACCCAAAGGAACCAGATCGGCCCGCTCGGCCAAGGGCCCTTCGTGATCATATTCCAATAGTATTCCGAAAAGCCGATCTCGGGATGCTGCCGCAGGGAGATCGCGTAATAGGCGAGCGGAATGACTGTAAGGGCGCAGATCGCGAAGGGTAAGCCCAGCCGAAGCAGGCGATCTGCCAAATAGCTCCGCGCTCCCTTCCGGGCGATACCAGACCAGGCGAACAGTCCCGACAGGAAGAAGAACATCGCCATGAAGAAACTGTCGGTGGCGAGCACGATCATGTCGAAGCCGAAGAAGTACTTCGGATCGGTATGACCGAAATAAGTATAGGGGATCACCGCGTGATGCAGCAGCACCACCAGCGTCAGGAAGGTGCGGGCGCGATCGAGCGACAGATTGCGCGTCTTGGCCTTGGGCGCGGCGTGCACCTCTGCACCGATCGTCGCTGAATGTGACATCGTCATCGTGGCCGCCCCGGTCTTGCTAATGTCCTGGCCAGACTGTGCCGCCGGGAACCCGATTCATCAAGCGCCGTTTGTGCAGCGCCATGTTTGTTCAGCGTCATGCTTTTGCAGCTTCTTGGCCGATGCGGCGCCGTCAGGAACCAGTTCCGCGCCGCGAAGTTAGCGTCCCCGAATGAGGGCCGCGGGGAGCGGCACCCAAGTCGGAGCAGGCGATGACGATCCTGAAATGGGCGCTGATCTTTCTCTTGATCTCGATCGTGGCCGGCGTGCTCGGCTTCACCGGCATCTCGGCCGCCTCCGCCGACATCGCCCGCTTCCTGTTCTATGTCTTCGTCGTGATCTTCCTCGTGCTGCTGATATTGGGGCTCACGATCTTCAGGGCGTAGCTGCCGGAATCTCGAGATTCCGGGTTCGATGCTTCGCATCGCCCCGGAATGACAACATCAAAAACTACCCCACTTCCTCGATCTTCACCTTGTCCGGATAGAAGGCCAGATGGCCTGAAATCTCCGCCATCGCGGGGAAGGGCGCCTCATAGGTCCAGATCGCGTTGTCGAGCGTCTTGCCGTCGGCCTTGACGCTGTAATAGCTCGCATCGCCCTTGTAGGGGCAGTGGGTGACGCGGTCGGTACGCTCCAGCAGCGCCATGTTGGCATCCTGTCGCGGCACATATTGCACCGCCGGATATCTGGCCTCCTTCAGCGTCAGCGCCTTGCTGGTCTCGGCGATCACGATGTCGCYCGCCGTGACGCGGACGCGCCGGGGGTTTGGGGTGATGGTGATGGGGTGGTCGGGCCCTGGAAGCTTCATGATTTCACGCCTTTTCGATCAATCTGCCGCGCGCGGCACTTTGTCGTGCCTTTATCCTGATGGGATCAGGGATATAGTGCAGGAAGGCGTGACGTAGAAGGCCGTTCACGCTAAGTTTGGCCCTGCCGGCGAGGGGACCCCGGCAGCGATTCGAACGCTTGAGACCAGAAGGAGCGAGACCCGAATGCCCATGGACGCCCACGATATCGAGGCGATGATCAAGGCAGCGATCCCCGATGCCGAGGTGACGATCCGTGACCTCGCCGGCGACGGCGACCACTATGCCGCGACCGTGATCTCGGAATCCTTCCGCGGCAAGTCCCGCGTCCAGCAGCACCAGATCGTCTATCAGTCCCTGCGCGGCCAGATGGGCGGCGTGCTGCATGCGCTGGCGCTGCAAACCGGGGTACCCGGCACCTGATCTGATCGCAGCGGGGGACCGATGATGGCTGCGGACAATTCGCGCGGCGCGATGTTTCGCGTCATCCTGCCGAACCAGCCCAGCCGCGTCACCAATGCCGAGCTGTTCTTCGACCTCGTCTTCGTCTTTGCCGTCACGCAGGTGTCGCACACGCTGCTGCACCACTTCACGCCGCTCGGCGCGGTCGAGGTCACGCTGCTGTTCCTGGCGGTGTGGTGGGTGTGGGTCTACACCGCCTGGGTCACCAACTGGCTCAATCCCGATCTGACGCCGGTCCGCATCCTGATCTTCCTGATGATGCTGGGCGGCCTCGTGCTGTCGACGACGATCCCGACCGCCTTCGATGGCCGCGGTCTCTGGTTCGCGATCGCCTATGCAACCATGCAGGTCGGCCGCACCGCGTTCTGGCTGTTCGCAACCCCGCGGCACCGCACGGCGGTCCGGCACAACGCGATCCGTATCCTGGTCTGGCTCTGCGGCTCCGCGATCTTCTGGATCCTCGGCGGCCTCGCGCATGGGGAGGAGCGGCTCTGGTTCTGGATCGTGGCGCTCGCGATCGAATACGTCTCGCCCGCGGTCCGCTTCTGGGTCCCGAAGCTGGGGTTCTCGTCGGTCGAGGCCTGGGCCGTCGAGGGCGGCCACATGGCCGAGCGCTGCGCCGGGTTCATCATCATCGCGCTCGGCGAGGCCGTCGTCGTCAACGGCGCGACCTTTGCCGAGCTGGACTGGACCGCCGACAACATCCTGGCCTTCGTCTCGGCGCTCACCGGCGCCATCGCGATGTGGTGGATCTACTTCCACAAGGGCGCCGAGGCCGGCTCCGAGCGCATCTCGAAGTCCGCCGAATCCGGCCGGCTGGCGCGGCTCGCCTACACCTATCTGCACATGCCGATCGTTGCCGGCATCATCCTGACCGCGGTCTCGGACGAACTGGTACTGAAGCACCCGACCGGCCATTCCGACGTCAGGACCATCGTGAGCACCGTCGGCGGACCGGTGGTGTTCCTGGTCGGCACCATCCTGTTCAAGCTCGCGATCCGCGGCTTCCTCCAGCTCTCGCACGGCATCGGCATCATCCTGCTTCTGGTGCTGTGGTGGTTCGCCGCCGATCTCTCGCCGCTATGGCTCTCGGTCGCGACGACGGTGATCATGATCGTCGTCGCGGTGTGGGAGTCGGTGTCGCTGGGGTCGAAGGTGGAAGAGGCCGAGGAGCACTGAAGGCCGGTCGGAGGGCATGGCCTAGCGGAGCGGTCTGAGCGCGCGCCTCGTCCTTCGAGACGACCGCTCCGCGGTCCCCTCAGGATGAGGCTAATCGGCCTCGGTGCCCGTTGAAGCTGCCGCCGCGCACTCCGTCCTCATCCTGAGGAGCCCGCCTAAAGCGGGCGTCTCGAAGGATGCGCCGCAGGGAAAGCGCTCTCAGATGCGGTGAGAGCGTTTACTCCGCCGCTTCCAGCGYGTGCACCGAGAACATCCTGGCCGCGTCCGTCCAGCTCTCGCGCACGCGCCAGCCCGCGCCTTGCGCCAGCGCGGCGAAGCGTTCGAGGCTGTATTTGTAGCTGTTCTCGGTGTGGATGCTCTCACCGGCGCGGAACGAGAAGCTGGTGCCGAGCAGGCGCACGGTCTGGTTCTTCTTGCTGATCAGGTGCATCTCGATGCGATGCCGCTCGCGATTGTAGATGGCGCGATGGGTGAAGGCGGACAGGTCGAAATTGCCGCCGAGCTCGCGGTTGATCCGCACCAGCACATTGAGGTTGAAGCGCGCGGTGACGCCGGCCGCATCGTTGTAGGCATCAAAGAGCACGCGCTCGTCCTTCTCGAGGTCGGCGCCGATGATCATCTGCGCGCCCCGGCCCAGAATCGCGCGCGCGCTCTTCAGGAAGGCCTGCGCTTCATGCGGCTCGAAATTGCCGATGGTCGAGCCGGGGAAGAAACCGACCTTGGGCATCGAGGCGACCGCCCTGGGCAGCTCGAACGGCGTGGTGA
>NZ_JBFUES010000478.1:0-5600 GCF_056403875.1 Bradyrhizobium sp. P2_E8 | reverse complement strand
GGACATTGCCCGGCGCGACCGCGTTGATGCGGATGCCGTCAAGCGCCAGCGGCCGCGCCAGTCCGCGTACGGTCGCGTTCAGCGCCGCTTTCGCGGCGTAGTAGGTCACGGGCGCGCCGAGCGCCGCCATGCCGGCGATCGAGGAGATGCAGATGATGGACCGGTCGCCGCTGCCGCGCGCCATCAGCGGGCGTGCGGCTTCGATCGCGTTGGTGGTGGCGAAGAGATTGAGGTCCATCACCCGCGACCATTCCGCCGCCGTTTCCTTACCCGGCGGCACGGACGCGCCGCTGCCGACGTTGCAGACGAGGATGTCGAGGCGGCCCCACCGCTTGTCGACGTCCTGCACCAGTGCCGCGGCGGCGGCCGGATCGGTGACATCAGCAACATGGATCGAGCTGTCTCCGCCGACGGTCGCACGTGCCTCGTTCAGGGCGTCGGAGCCGCGTGCAGCCAGCGCGACCTTCGCTCCCTCGGCGGCAAGCGAAGCGGCAATGGCAAGGCCGATGCCGCGGCTGGCGCCGGTGACGAGGGCGACATGATCGTCGAGTTCGAGCTTCATCGCATCGCGTCCTCGATCCACCCGACCGTCATGTCGCGATATCCGGCGAGCGCGCCCGCGTGGTCGCCGTCCGCGGCGCGTGCGGTTTGCAGGATGTACTGCCCCCTGTAGCCGGAGCGCTCGATCAGCCGGATCGTCTTGGCGAGATCGGCGTTGCCGGTGCCGAGCGGCACGGTCGTGCCGCCGCGCATGCGGTCCTTCACATGCACATTGAGGATCCGCGGTGCGTAGGCTTCGATCTCCTCGGTGCTGTCATAGCCGAGCGAGGCGCTGTTGCCGCTGTCGTAGTTGATGCCGAAGACATCGGCCGGAAAGGCTTCCATGAAGCGGGCGAGTTCGCGCGGCGGCAGATCGGATTCGAACACGATCTTGGCGTTTTGTCTTGCAAGCTGTTCGCGGCGGGCGATCAGCACCCGCTTGAGCGTATCGCTTTCGCTTTCGCGTTCGATCTTGCCGTTGTCGACCAGCGGGATCACGATGAATTCGATGCCGATCCGGCTACAGGCGGCGATCAGCAGATCGAGATCGTTGACGAGCGCGTCGCGTACGACGGCGTCGACCTTCCAGAACGGCGCCTGCATGAAGCAATCGCCGGTCAGGCTCGGAATGCGTAGGCCATTCTCGCGCGACAGCGCGGCGATCTCCGTCTGGCCGGCTTCGGTCGTGAGCGGATTTTCCCGCAGCCCTTCCTGGTCGATGGTCCATTCCATCCGCGTCAGGCCGAGCGCCTTCGCACGGGGAAATTCCTCGCGCCATTCGTTCCACGGGAACGCCTGGATCTTGCCGTCGACCAGGGTCGACAGACGTCCCTGCATGAAGCCGATGCGTTGCAGCGTTGCGGTCACGATTTGCTATCCGAGCTGATGGCGAGGCCCTTGGCGGTCCAGCCGCCGTCGACGAAGATCTCCTGGCCCGTCACATAGGCCGATGCGTCCGACGCCAGGAAGATCGCGGCGCCCACCATGTCGGCGGGCTGTCCCCATCGGCCGAGCATGGTGTGGCGGCGCCGATCCTCGTGCATGGCGGGATCGGCATAACTCTTTGCGGTCATCTCGGTTGCGACATAACCCGGCGCCAGCGCGTTGACGCGGATGCCGTCGGGCGCATAGTCGGCGGCCAGTGCGCGCGTCAGCCCGGCGAGTCCGGCCTTCGCCGCGACGTAGCCGGGATTGCCAGGGAAACCGCGGATCGAGTTGATGCTGGTGACGTTGATGATCGCGGCCGAGCCCGTCGTCTTCAGAAGCGGATAGGCGGCAAGGATCGTGGCGTAGACGCCGGTGAGGTCGGTCGCGACCGTGGCGCGGAAGCGCGCCAGCTCGCTTTCGGCGCTCTGCGGGGGAAGGCTGATCCCGGCCGCGTTGACCAACGCGTCGATACGTCCGCCTTGCGCCGCGATGGCGTTGAAAGCGCGCCCGATCGCGGCATCATCGGAGAGATCGCAGGCAATCGCGGTCACGCCCTGCGGCGCAGTCCCGGAACGGCTGAGACCGAATACCGTGGCACCGGCATCCTTCAGGCCGCTCGCAATCGCAGCGCCAATGCCGCGCGAGGCGCCCGTTACGACGGCGATCTTGCCTGCGAGAGAGAAGGCGCTGAGATTAGGCATAGCCGTAACTGCGCATGATGGCGCCACAGAGCTTGACGTCTTCCGGGCGGTCGATCTGGAACATCTTGTGGCGCTCCATCACGTGAAAGCCGATCTTGCCGCCGAGACGATTGTTCTGTTCGCGCAGGAGTGAAGGAATCAACACGTAGAACGAGCCGTTCTCCAGGTAGCGCTTCTCGATCTGCTGCCGCATGCGGCGATTGCGGAAGTCGTAGTTGATCGGCTCGGGTCCGCTCGCGCCGATTCGCCAGTTGAAATAATCCTCGACCTCGCAAACCGAGAGCAGGCTGTCGAGCTGCTCGCGATCGAAGGTCGCAAGCGCCTTCTCGATGTCGTCGGGCTCGCGGATCGGTGAGGTGGCCTGGAGCGCGACGATGCGCTCGAAGCGGCCCATCCGCTCGTCGATGGCGTTGAGCGCATGCAGCCAGGCGGACTCGGAGGAGGCGAGGTCGCCCGAAATGTCGTCGGGACGCCGCACGCCCACCGCGCCGGCGGCTTCTGCCGCCTGCAGAATCTTGTCGCTGTCGGAAGAGACCGCCACCACGTCGACGCCGCGCGCAGCGCGCGCCTGCTCGACCGTCCAGGCGATCAGCGGCTTGCCGCAGAGATCGAGCAGGTTCTTGTGGGGGATGCCTTTCGATCCCCCGCGTGCGGCGATCACGGCCAGTGTCTTGGGCGCCATCAGATATGTCCCTCGAGACGCTCGAGCGCGGTCCAGAAGCCTTCGCCCATGTTCTTGTGGCCCTGCCAGATCTCGGGAATGAAGGACGCGGTGGGCGCATGCCTGCGCAGCACTTTTCCGATCTCGTCGAAATCGATCTCGCCTTCGCCGATCTGGACGCCTTCGCCGTCGAGCCCCTTGGCGTCGCCGAAATGCAGGTGCGCGGTATGGGGGCCGAGCTGGGCGAGGCCTTGCGCGAAGTCGAAGCCGAAATGATTGGCGGCGAGTTTTGTGTGCGAGATGTCGACGCACATGCGCAAACCATGCTTGGCGCAGAACGCCGCCGACTCCTCCGGGAGGATGAAGATGTTCTGATGGCGCTGGCCGCCGAAATGCCAGGGGAACGGTGCCATGGTCTGCGGCGTCAGCTCGACGCCGTCCATGTCGAGCTGTTTCAGGCTCTGCGCGAAGATCCGATAACGCTCGGCCTTCTCCTCCGGCGACAATGGTGCGTCCATGGTGAAGCCGCCGATATTGGCGACGATCGGCGGCCGTTTGGTTTTGGGGAAGAATTTCTTCAGCCTGCGGGTGATGTTGATCACCGCCTGCGTCTGCTCGAGCGAGTAGCGCCGCAGCGCCTCGTCGGGGGTTGCGAGGTCCATCAGCTTGGAGCCGGCAAACAGCTCCGGCGCATGCACGACGAAGCCAAGATCGTAGGTGCCGGAAAGATATGCCGCCGGATCGCGCTCCATGTCGCTGTAGCTGAGATGGAATTCGATGATGTCGGGCTCGCAGATCTCCAGGAAGCGCTCGATGTCGTAATAGCGCACCGGCACGCCCCAGGGACGGTCGAAGTGGTAGCGCCGCGCCGTTGCGGCGCCCTCGTCGAGGTCGCTCTGGAAGAAATAGTCGTCGGCCGCCATCGTCCGCGTCAGCTTGCGGCCGAGCAGCGCCGGCATCTTCAGCGGCGACAGGCCCTGTCCCGGGCTCTTCACTGCGATATCGCTTTCGGAGATCACGGTGCCCGGCGCAAGGTCGCGCGCAGCGACCAGGCTTTTCGCGAGGTTCTCGCGGTTGATCAGCTCGCCCTGGCTCAACGCGCGTTCGGCCAGTTTCTCGCCACGCGCGGCCTCGATCTCGCGGATGCCCGAGACCAGCGTCTTGAATTCCTCCGGCTCCAGGCTCGCGGCGTGGTCGGGACCCTCCATCTCGCGGTCGAGGGTGATGTGGCGCTCGATGACGACGGCGCCGAGCGCCACCGCGGCCATTGACACGGCAATGCCGCGCTCGTGTCCGGAATAGCCGACCATGGGATGAATCTCGCGCAGCGTTTCCATGAAGCGCAGATGGATGTTGTGAAGTGCAGCCGGATAGGTGCTCTGGCAATGCAGGAGGACGTAACCTGCGTTGCGCTCGTCGAGGAATCTCGCGGCGGTCTTGATCTCCTCCGTCGTGCTCATGCCGGTCGAGACGATCAGCGTCTTGCCGGTCGCGACGAGTTTGGCGAGCAGGGGAAGGTTGGTCAGATCGGCGGAGGCGACCTTGTAGGCTCGCACGCCGAAGCCTTCGAGCATCGCGACGCTCTTCGCGTCCCAGGGCGTGCACAGATACTGAATGCCCTTCGAGGCACAGTAGTCGGCGATCTTCTTCTGCTGCTCCGTCGTCAGCTCGAAACGGCGGAGCAGATCGAGCGTGTATTCGACCGCAAGGTCGTCGTCCTTTCCGGAGAGCGAGGAGGCGCGGTAGACCTCGTCGAGCTTGCGCATCTGGAATTTGGCGCAATCCGCGCCGGCGGCGACCGCCGCATCGACCAGCGCGATGGCACGGTCGAAGTCGCCATTGTGGTTGTTGCCGACCTCGGCGATGACGTAGCAGGGCTCGCCGTCTCCCAGAAGGCGGTCGCCGATGCGAACTGATGCGTCAGCCATTCGCTCTGGTCCTCTCAACATCTTTGCCTGGATCTGTCGGCCTGGCCACGATCAACGAGCCGAGCGTGAACAAATCCCGTTCCGAAAACTGGCGGAATTGGGGTGCCAACCGCTCCATGATCGCAGGCTCAGGCGACCTGCAGTCGGGCTGGTCGCTTAATATCTGAAAACCGGCGTCGTTGAACAGTTGCAGGTACTCGCTGTGGCGCAGGCGGTTGACGTACTGGAAACGCGACTGAAATGGGCGCCATTCCTCGTCGGAGTACGTCAGGAAGTTAAATGAGCTGATGGCAGGATCGAATCCCTTGAAATGATCGCCGTAATCGATCTGCATCAGGGCCACGCCGTCCGGGCGGAGGACGCGCCGCAGCTCCTTGAGAATCGCCGCAATATCGGCCTTCGGAATGTGTTCGAGAGTTTCGACCGAGACCGCGCAGTCGATGCAGTTCGCCGGCAGATCCGTTGCGCGGGCATCGGCGGGCGCGCGGTACTCGATATTCCAAAGGCGCTCGAGATCGTCCCAGGAGTCTATCCCGAGGCGATCGGCCCCGGTCGCTTTGGAAATGATCGCGGCGTTGGAGCGGATCAGGTCGAGCTTGGACAGCCGCTCGATGTCGACGGTGATGAAGCGTTTGGCGCCATGGGCGCTGAACGTGAGCGGAATGACCAGGTCGCGGCCAGCGCCGAATTCGAAGAACGTCGATGCCTGAGGCGACCGAATGCCGTATTCGGAATAGGTGCGGAGCAGCTGCTGGGCAAACGTATGGATCGACCTGATTTGCTTTTCCGGACGCGGCAACCGACGCGTGACGTAGCGTTGCAAAGCGTAGTGCAGGTCCTCCC
>NZ_JBFUES010000477.1:0-5629 GCF_056403875.1 Bradyrhizobium sp. P2_E8 | reverse complement strand
GTGTTCAACAGGATCAGGAGGGCGGCATTGGTGTGGGCCTTGCCGTCGCAGAACACCCAGGTCTTCTCGAAGCGCATCCCGTCGCCCGCGGACCCGCCGACGACAGGAATATCGTCGAGCGAGGCATAGATCGCCGACATCACCGCCTCTTCGCGGCGGCACAGGCCGTCGATCAACACCAGGCCGAAGGGATTGCCGCGATCGACTTGCGGGGTGACCCGCAACAGCTCGTGCCGAAGCTCGCCGCCGATCCTGCGGCCGTCCTCGACGCGGAAGCCGTCGAGGTTGAGAATAGGGCGCACCGCGGCCGAGAAATCGGCACGGCTGAACGCCAGCGCTACGACGCTGTTCTCGTCCCAGCCGTCGGGCGCGAGCTCGCCCGCGGTCGTGCAACCGCAGACCTGGGTCTCGTCGAACTGCCGGGTGATCTCGGCGATGAAGTGATGAGGGTCGTAGCTGGGCGAGAGGAAGACCAGGATCAGCGCCAACTCGTCGGATGGGAGCTGGGCGGCGAGCTCGGCCACGGCTTCATCGACGCTCGCAGCCTTCGATTTGGCAACGGCAACGCCAGACGCACCGCCAAACCGAAAATCGGTTTGCCCCACTCCGTTTCTCCCTCGAGGACCAGCCTGGTCTAACGCCAAGTCTTCAAAGAATAAGGCGTTTTCCGGTTAGCCGCAACACGGCGCCCCTCGGCCCCACAAGGTTGGACGCGCCCTGGGGGGCGAAACTCTCTCCACCCGCGGTGCAGGCCGGACGGATTTACCGCCCCTTGACGTTTCTGCCCTAATTTTCCGCACGCGTTCGGAAAGGGCTGCTTCCGGGCCGCGTGATCGTTGCAAGAACATAGGGTGGGGGTGGGAATGTCCGGGCGTATCGCGTCGCCGTCTAAGCGCACCATATTTCCGACCCTCAGGTTCCGCGCGAAAATCATCCTGGGCTTTGCCGCAGTGCTGGTGATCTCCGCCGGCAGCATGGCTTTCGCCTATTTCGGCTTCGAGCGGGTGTCGTCCGGGGTCGGGTCCTACCGCACCAGCGTTTCCGAGGCCGACCTCGCCCGCAACATCGACCGCGAGCTGCTCGCCTATCGTTCGTCCGCCCGGTACTTCGTCGTCACCGGCAAGGAGGATGATGCCAAGGCGGCGCTGGATGCCGAGGCCGGCCTCAAGAACGCGATCGACCAGGCGATCAAGGGCGCCAAGCGGCCGGCGCGGCTGGAGAGTCTCAGCAAGCTCGCCAAGGAGTTCTCCAACTTTTCGGCGACGTTTGCAAAGATCCTGCAAGCCAAGCGCGACAGCGCGCTCCTGGTCCAGAACCAGCTTCAGCGCAATGCCAACCTCCTGAAGTACAAGCTCGACGACATCGGCAACAACGCCTCCGACGCGGAGGCCCAGGCGATCGAGTTCGGCACCAAGCAGGTCAACGCCCAGTTCCAGACCGCGAGTGCCGCCGCGAGCAATTTCATCGTCAACTCCGACCAGGCGGTGGCGACAAGCGCGCTGGCGCGACTGAAGTTCGTCGAGAACTCGCTGGGCGCGATCTATTCCATGGACGACAAGGTTGTCGCCGGCCTGAAGGATGCGAAGGCGCTGCTCGCGGCCTATCGCGACGCGCTGGAGAAGCTGATTGCCAACGCCAAGATGGTCGATGATCTCGTGACCGAGATGAGCGGCTCGGCCGGCGCAATCCTGCAAGGAGCCACCGCCATGAAGGCGGACCTCGTCGCCGAACAGCAGCGGCTGGATTCCGAATCGGAAGCGACCATCGGGCAGACCGAGCAACTGGTCCTCATGCTTGCCGTTGGCGGCACGCTGCTCGGCGCGGTCCTCGCCTTCCTGCTCGGCACCGGCATCTCGCGCCCGATGATCGCGATGTGCAAGGCGATGCGCGAGCTGGCCTCGGGCAATTTCGACGTCGTGCTGCCGGGCCTCGGCCGCAAGGACGAGATCGGCGAGATGGCCGGCGCAGTCGAGGAGTTCAAGGTTCAGGCCGTCGCCAAGGCCGAGCGCGATGCTGCCGCGAGCGAAGCCCAGAGCCGGGAGCAGGCCGCCAGCCGCCGCTCCGAGCTGATCCGYTTTGCCGATGATTTCGAGAGCGCSGTCGGCGCCATCGTCTCCAACGTCTCCGCCTCGGCCGTGCAGCTCGAATCGGCAGCGTCCACGCTGACGCGCACCGCSGAGACCACCCAGAGCCTGTCGAGCCAGGTYGCCGGTGTGTCCGAGCAGGCGTCAAGCAACATGCAGTCGGTCGCCACCGCGACGGAAGAGCTCTCGGCTTCGGTCGAGGAGATCGGWCGCCAGGTGCGCGATTCCAGCCGTATCGCCGAGGCCGCCGTGGTGCAGGCCAAGGAAACCGACGGCCGCATCGGCAAGCTCTCGCATGCCGCCCAGCAGATCGGCGAAGTGGTCAAGCTGATCACGGCAMTCGCCGAGCAGACCAACCTGCTGGCGCTCAACGCCACCATCGAGGCCGCCCGCGCCGGTGAAGCCGGCCGCGGCTTTGCSGTGGTTGCSAGCGAAGTGAAGTCGTTGGCSAGCCAGACGGCGAAAGCRACCGACGAGATTTCCTCCCATATCACGGGCATGCAGGGCGCCACGGCCGAGTCGGTTGCCGCGATCAAGGAGATCGGCGCGACCATCGGCCAGATCTCGTCGATCTCGACGTCGATCGCGAGCGCCGTGGAGCAGCAGGGCGCCGCGACGCAGGAGATCGCGCGTAGCGTCCAGACCGTCGCCCAGGGCACTCAGACCGCCGCCACCGACATCGGCCAGGTCAATCGCGGCGCCGCCGAGACCGGCTCGGCCTCGGAAGAGGTGCTGAACTCGGCCAAGACGCTGTCATCCGAAAGCACCCGCCTCCGCGCCGAGCTCGACCGGTTCATGGGGAATATCCGGGCGGCGTAAGGCTCGCCGTCGCTGAAGTCTGCGCCGTCGCCTCATACTCCGCTGTCGTCCCGGACAAGCGCGCCTCAAGCGCGCGCAGATCCGGGACCCATACTCCCAGGGAGAAGTCGTGGCGTGCGCCGGTAACCCCGAGTCTTCGCCAAACCACTCCCTGTGGTTATGGGTCCCGGATCAGCGCTCCGCTGCCGGCACGCTACGCGTTGCCGGCAGCGGAGCTTGTCCGGGACGACAGCGGAGTTAGGAGGCGCTGTGCGAAGCCTCACTCCCTCCCGAACGCGCGCTTCAGCTCCACCTTCGCTCGCTCCAGCCGCGTGCGCTGGGACTTCGGCAGCGTCGTGCCGGCACGGTTGATATAGAACGTCAGCATCGACAGCGCCGAACGATAGGCGCCGGTCTTGCGGCGCGAACTGTGCTCGGCCGAGCGCTTCAGCGAGGTTGCGATCTTCTTCGGACTTGTGAGCGTGAATACGCCGCGCTTGAGATCGAGCGCGTCGCTCTCCTTCGTCACCCGTTGCGACCAGCGCTTCGGCGCCGCGCGTTTCGCGCGCCTGCGCGCGCTGGTCTTCCCGCGCACAGCAGTTTTGCGAGAATGTGTCGTCTTTCTGACATGAGCCATGCATCAACTCCTTGCAGCTCCTTCGGAAACGGACGGCGCCAAAGGCTGTTCCTGTGGGAACCTGGCCTTGCCGCAGACGTTGTCGCAGGTGGCAGGCGGAATGCCGCACCCCGATGATCGGTTCGCCCCCGGCCACATCATGTGAACCGGGCCGCTTGCATTGTCAGACCCAACAACGCGATGGAATTGCAGCAAAGCCAAGCGCTGAATCATGGACCTGCTGTCTCGGCGGTCGCGACCGGTCGCATCATCGAGACCAGCATTCCCTCGCGTCTCGACGCGCTGCCGTGGAGCGGCTTTCACACCCGCGTCGTGCTGGCGCTCGGCATCACCTGGATTCTCGACGGGCTCGAGGTGACGCTCGCCGGTGCGCTTTCCGGYGCGCTGAAGCAAAGTCCCGTGTTGCACTTCTCCAATCTCGATCTCGGTGTTGCCAATTCCGCCTATCTCGCCGGCGCGGTGCTCGGCGCGCTCGGCTTCGGCTGGCTGACCGACCGCATCGGCCGCAAGAAGCTGTTCTTCATCACGCTCGCGGTTTATCTCTCCGCGACCGCCGCGACCGCGCTGTCGTGGGATATCGCGAGCTACGCGCTGTTTCGTTTTCTCACCGGCGCCGGCATCGGCGGCGAATATACCGCAATCAATTCGACCATCCAGGAGCTGGTGCCGGCGCGCTATCGCGGCTGGACCGATCTCGTCATCAACGGCAGTTTCTGGATCGGCGCGGCAATGGGCGCGGTGGCGGCCATCGTTCTGCTCGACCCCGCCGTGATCGACCCCGATCTCGGCTGGCGCCTCGCTTATCTCATCGGCGCGAGCATCGGCCTCGTCGTGCTGTTTATGCGGATGTGGATCCCGGAAAGTCCGCGCTGGCTGATGATCCACGGGCGGCCCGATCAGGCTCACGCGATCGTCGACGAGATCGAGCGCTCGGTGATCGGACACGATCAGGATGTGAGCGACGGACGCTTCACCAAGATCCGGCTGAAGATGCGCGATCACACGCCGATCCGCGAGGTCTTCCACACGCTGTTCACGGTCTATCGCCAGCGCGCGCTGGTCGGCCTCGCGCTGATGAGCGCGCAGGCCTTCTTCTACAACGCCATCTTCTTCACCTTCGCGCTCGTGCTGACCGATTTCTACGGCATCAGCGCTGATCATGTCGGCTGGTACCTGCTCCCCTTCGCCGCCGGCAACTTCCTCGGTCCGCTGCTGCTCGGCCGCCTGTTCGATACGCTCGGACGGCGCGCCATGATCATGTTCACCTATGGCGCCTCCRGCGTGCTGCTGGCGCTGTCGGGTTATCTGTTCTCGATCGGGGCGCTCAGTGCGCAAGGACAGACCATCGCCTGGATGGTGATCTTCTTCTTTGCCTCGCCCGCCGCGAGCGCGGCCTATCTCACCGTCAGCGAGACGTTTCCGTTGGAAGTCCGCGCGCTGGCGATCGCGGTGTTTTATGCGGTCGGCACCGGCATTGGCGGCGTCATCGGCCCGGCGCTGTTCGGCGCGCTGATCGACACGGGATCACGTACCAGCGTGTTCGCCGGCTATTTGCTGGGGGCATTCCTCATGATCGCGGCCGCGATCGTGGCGTGGCGCTATGCCATCTCCGCGGAACGCAAATCGCTCGAACAAATCGCGCGGCCGCTCGCCTTTATGGAGTAGACTATGAAATCGGAACTTGCGGAAATGGCATTGGACCAGAAGCACACCATGCCCGTTGACGACGATGTGCCGGAAACGGTGCCGGTGCCGGTGCCGCATGCGCTCGTGCCGCATCTCGACGAGACCGCGATCCTGCTCGACATCGACGGCACGCTGCTCGACCTGATGCCGACGCCGCGCGAGGTGTGGGTGCCACCGGGCCTGTCGGAGACGCTCAAGCAGCTGGTGGAACGCACGTCCGGGGCGCTGGCGCTGGTCAGCGGCCGCTCGCTCAACGACATCGACCTGATCTTCGCGCCCGACGTCTATCGCGCCGTCGCCGGCCACGGCGCGGAGATGCGGCTGTCGGCGGACAATGAAGCGGATGACGTGCACGCGCCGCCGCTGGACAAGGAGTTGAAGCGGCGGCTCGCTGCGATCGCAAAGCTCAGCCCGGGCATTCTGC
>NZ_JBFUES010000476.1:0-5630 GCF_056403875.1 Bradyrhizobium sp. P2_E8 | reverse complement strand
ATACGGAAGGCCCGATCGTCCGGGTGACGCGGATCGGCGACGTCGAATGCGCCAATCTGTCTCGCCTGTCGCCCATGGCAGCGGCGGCATGATGCAGTACTTTCGGCAAAAATCCGGGAGAGAATCATGTCCGAAAAACTCGATCGCCGCCATTTCATCGCCGCCGGTACCAGCGCACTCGCGATGCCTTTCGTCGCGCGCAGCGCCTCCGCACAAGCTGCGTGGCCGTCGCGGCAGATCCGCATGATCTGCAGCTATCCCGCCGGCGGGCAGACCGACCTGCTCGCGCGCGCCTATGGCGAATTCATCTCCAAGCAGGTCGGCAAGACCGTCGTCGTCGAGAACAAGCCGGGCGCCTCCGGCGCGATCGGCACGGCTGAGGTCGCCCGCGCCGAGCCCGACGGCCACACCGTGCTGTGCTCGATCTCGACCACCTACATCATGAACCGTGTGGTGATGAAGAATCCGGGCTACGACATGGACAAGGACCTGGCGCTCGTCAGCGTCATTCCCGGTGCCGGCCTCCTGCTGGTCGCGAACCCCAAGACCGGCGTCAAGACGCTGGAGGATTTCGTCGCCTTCGCGCGCAAGAGCGGCAAGGTCAATTTTGGCACCTACAGTGCCGGCTCGGCCCCGCACATGACGATCAACGAGCTCAACAAGCAGTATGGCCTCAACATCGAGCCGGTCCACTACCGCGGCGAAGCGCCGATGTGGACGGGCATGCTGGAAGGCACGCTCGATGCCGCGATGGGCAGTTACACGGCCGCGCAATCCGTCCTGCAAAGCGACCGTGGCACCGTGTTCGCGGTGCATTCGAAGAAGGTCGACGCGATTCCCGCGATCAAGACCCTCCCCGAACAGGGCGCGACGTCGAAATTCTTCACCGTCAGCGGCTTCACCGGCTGGGCGGTGCCGAAGGCGACGCCGCAGCCGGTGGTCGATCGCCTGGCCGAGCTCTGCGTCGCCGCCAACAACGATCCGAAAGTGAAGGAAGTGCTCGCGACCTTCGTGCTCGAACCGGCGATCGGCTTCAAGGAGAGCAACGCCCTTTATCAGCGCGAGCTGCCGATCTGGATCGAGAGCGCGCAGTCGCTCGGCCTCGAGCCGGCCTGAACCGCAAGCCATGGCGCGGCGCGCCGGGTGCCCCCTTCGCGGCCCGGCGTCCGACCAAAGCCTAGTGTCGGAAGCGCATTTTCCCGCTATGATTGTGCGCGCTGCCGGAAGCCCTCACCGGGGCCGACAACAAGAAGGGCCGATCGTATGACACCGGACGGAGTCGCAATTGCCGTTATGGTCATCCTGCTCTTTCCGATGGGCTATTTCACCCTGGCCTCGCCCGCCTTTCTGCTGGTGAAGCTCGATATCCAGCCCGTCGCCCAGCTATTGCGTGGGATGTTCAACGCCCATTTTCTGGTAATGCGCGTTGCCGGCGTGATCGGGGCGCTGGCTTTCCTGCTCGACGGTCGCCTGATCGCCGCGATGGGCGTTGGCCTGATCGCAGCCTTGGCCATCTGGGGGCGACGCTGGTTCATGCAACGGATCGATGACCAGCTCCGCGCGAGGGACGCGGGCGACGCGGAAGCCCCGCACCGGCTGCGGCGGCTGCACTGGAGCGGAATGCTTGGCAACGCGGTGCTGCTCGTCGCTCTCGTGACCAGCATTCCCTACGTCGCAATATCGGCCTGAGAGATATCGCCGCGCGGCCAGCGTCGGCTGCAGCGCTCGCCTAATGCTCGCCCGAGCTCGCGGCGCCCTGCTGCGCCTTGTGGATCGAGGACGGCACCACGCCGAAATATTTCCGGAACACCCGGCTGAAATGCGATGAGCTGGAGAAGCCCCAGGAGAACGCGACGTCGGTGATGGTCTTGCCGGCGTGGGCCTCGAGCTCCTGGCGGCAGTTCTGCAAGCGCGCCTGCCAGATGTAATCGCTCACCGTGGTGCCGCGCTCGGAGAACAGCATGTGCAGATAGCGCTTGGAGCAGCCGAGCTCGGCGGAGATCTGGTCGATGCACAGATCCGGATCGCGCAGATGCTCGCGGATGAAGAACTGCGCGCGCACATACATCGCCTCGGGCCCGACCCGATCAAACATCGTGTCGGCTTCGCGGAGCGGCAGCAGCAAGAGGTCGATCAGCGAATCGGCGACGCCGACCGCGCTGTTCGCCGACAGCTTGGCCGCTTCGTCGAACGTCGCGTGGACGAAATCGTGGGCGATCCGTCCCGTACCCGTCTTCGCCGACAATTTGCAGGCCGGCATCCGCTGCGATGGGAAACCGCGGTCGCGCAGCAGCGCCTTCGGCACGATCACCACGTCGTGACGCGTGAAGGCGGGGCTGATGATCGAATGCGGGCAGGAGACGTCATAGGCGATGATGTCGCCCGGATTCAATTCGATGTGGCGGCCTTCCTGCTCGAAATAGGACACGCCGTAGGTCTGGAAGTGGATCTTGATGTACGGGTGCTCGTTGGCTTTGGCGCGCGCGAGCGTGTGCGCGATGCGATGCTGGCTGACCTCGATCTGGCACAGCTTCAGGCGCGAGACCGAGGTGTAGTCGATGCGGCCTTCGAGCGAGGAGGCCTCCAGCGGATCGACGTCGAAATGCCCACACAGGCTGGTCAGCCCGTCGATCCAGCTCTGGACCTGGCGCTTCGGCGTCATTCCAGTCGTCGAGAGCGTATGAATTGTGTCGGACATTAATCCAGCCACTGGTTTGATTCGGAAATTCGACGCGAATCGCGACCAGCGCTGCCGGAGCCCTCGGCCGAGATTGCGTGACGTTTACCTCGAATGTGAGCGGTCTTTTGCAACGAGCGCCATCGTTTCATTGCCACCCTTGAACGTTAATCCTCCGCCTTAGTTGCAGCGCCGTCAAGGGGAACCTGAGCGCTGAACGTGGTCCCGACGCGGTGCGGAAGCCGCTGAATTCGCTACTGCAAAATCAAAATCTTCGCGTCCGTGCGCTGTCAAGCAAACCGGCTTCTCTCTTGGGCAAGTTTCCCGTTGACGAAGTCGTTAGGGATTGCGGCAGGAACAACAAGAACGGGCCGCTCCTGCACGTGGACCCGTGGCTCTCATCAGGAGGAGGAAACACCACACCATCGTTTCTGGTCCCAATCGTGACCGCCCTGCACGAGCAGACGCCGGACGAGAAGCCCGGTGATTGAGCAACGCTTCGGAAACAATAAACGATACCAACGGAGGAAATGACTATGCGCAAGGTGCTACTGGCGACCTATCTTGGCTCCGCGGCGGCTCTCGCCGTCGGCAGCGCTTCAGCCAATGACGAGCTGATCAAGATGTCGCAGAACCCGAAAGACTGGGTGATGCCGGCGGGCGACTACGCCAATACCCGGTATTCCAAGCTGAACCAGATCAACGCACAAAACGTGGGCAAGCTCCAGGTCGCCTGGACCTTCTCGACCGGCGTGCTGCGCGGCCATGAAGGCGGACCGCTGATCATCGGCAACATGATGTACGTCCACACCCCGTTCCCGAACAAGGTCTACGCCATTGACCTTTCAAACGAGAACAAGATCGTCTGGAAGTACGAGCCGAAGCAGGATCCGAACGTCATCCCGGTGATGTGCTGCGACACGGTCAACCGCGGCCTGTCCTATGGCGACGGCAAGATCATCCTGCATCAGGCCGACACCAACCTCGTCGCGCTCGACGCCAAGACCGGCCAGGTGGCGTGGTCGGCGACGAACGGCGATCCGAGCAAGGGCCAGACCGGCACCTCGGCGGCGCTTGTCGTCAAGGACAAGGTCCTCGTCGGCATCTCCGGCGGCGAATTCGGCGTGCAGTGCCACGTCACCGCTTACGATCTCAAGAGCGGCAAGCAGGTCTGGCGCGCCTTCTCCGAAGGTCCGGACGACCAGATCAAGGTCGACCCGGCCAAGACGACGTCGCTCGGCAAGCCGGTTGGAGCCGACTCCTCGCTGAAGACCTGGCAAGGCGATCAGTGGAAGATCGGCGGCGGCTGCACCTGGGGCTGGATGTCCTACGATCCGGCTCTGAACCTCGTCTATTACGGGTCGGGCAACCCCTCGACCTGGAATCCGAAGCAGCGTCCGGGCGACAACAAGTGGTCGATGACCATCTTCGCGCGCGACGCGGATTCCGGCTCGGCCAAGTGGGTCTATCAGATGACGCCCCATGACGAGTGGGACTATGACGGCGTCAACGAGATGATCCTCTCGGATCAGCAGATCAACGGCCAGCCGCGCAAGCTGCTGACCCATTTCGACCGTAACGGCCTCGCCTACACGATGGACCGTGAGAACGGCGAACTGCTGGTTGCCGAAAAGTACGATCCGAAGGTGAACTGGACCTCCGGCGTCGACATGGACAAGAACTCGCCGACCTATGGCCGTCCGAAGGTGCTCGACGCAGCTTCGACCGACAAGGCCGGCGAAGACCACAACGTGAAGGGCATCTGCCCGGCCGCGCTCGGCACCAAGGACGAGCAGCCGGCAGCCTACTCGCCGGACACGCAGCTGTTCTACGTTCCGACCAACCACGTCTGCATGGACTACGAGCCGTTCAAGGTGAGCTACACCGCGGGCCAGCCCTATGTGGGTGCGACGCTCTCGATGTATCCGCCGCAGGGTGAAAGCCACATGGGCAACTTCATCGCCTGGGACGGCAAGACCGGCAAGATCGTCTGGTCGAACAAGGAGCAGTTCTCGGTCTGGTCGGGTGCGCTCGCAACCGCCGGCGGCGTGGTGTTCTACGGCACGCTCGAAGGCTACCTGAAGGCGGTCGACGCCAAGTCCGGCAAGGAGCTCTACAAGTTCAAGACTCCCTCCGGCATCATCGGCAACGTCACGACCTATGAGAACGGCGGCAAGCAGTATGTCGCAGTGCTCTCGGGCGTCGGCGGCTGGGCCGGCATCGGTCTGGCAGCTGGTCTGACCGATCCGACCGCCGGTCTCGGCGCAGTCGGTGGCTACGCGGCTCTCAGCAACTACACGGCACTCGGCGGTACGCTGACCGTGTTCTCGCTGCCGGCGGCGAACTAGCCTCACCTTCGTGTCGCTCCGGCGCGTGGACCAACTCCACGCGCCGGCTCGTCTCCACCTGATGCCTTCGAGGATAATCTCTTGCGTAAAATCTGCTTTGTCATTGCTGCGATGATCTTCGTAACCTCGGGGGGAATTGCTGTTGCGGACGGTCCGGGCGACCCGACCGCCGTCAAGAAGGAAGACGACGGAAAGTGGCTCGATAAGGAAGGAAATCCGACCTACAAGATTTCGGCCGACGGCACCGTGGACTGGTTCACCTATTCCGGATATCGCCGCTATCACTCCGACTGCCACGTCTGCCATGGCCCCGACGGCATGGGATCCACCTACGCACCGGCGTTGAAGGATTCGGTCAAGACCATGAGCTATGGCGACTTCCTCGGCGTCGTCGCCTCCGGTCGCAAGAACATCTCGACCGCGCAGGAGAACGTCATGCCTGCCTTCGGCGACAACCCGAACGTCGCCTGCTACATGGACGATCTCTACGTCTATCTGCGCGCCCGCTCCGACGAGGCGTGGGGCCGGCAGCGTCCCTCCAAGAAGGAGGAGAAGAACGAGACCTACACCAAGGCCGAAGACGCCTGCATGGGCAAGAAATGAAC
>NZ_JBFUES010000475.1:0-5640 GCF_056403875.1 Bradyrhizobium sp. P2_E8 | reverse complement strand
GAAGAAATCCGCGAAGAAGGCCGCCAAAAAGAAGAAGGCCAAGAAGTCCAAGCGCTGATCGCGCTCCCGAGAACAGACACCAACAAGCCTCCGGGTGCGGACGCGCCCGGAGGCTTATCCCGGCAATAGCCTATCCGCGTCGCTTGGCTGCGCGCCGGCCCGGATGATGGACCCCTTGCGGATCGCGAAATTCGCTGCGATGGCCGCGCCGGTCCTCCCTGGCAAAGCGCCGCCGTTTCTCAGGCGAGCCGAACTGCTTGATCACCCGCCTGCCGTTGACCTTCTTGATGACGTAGCCGCCCTCGGTCATCGAGAACGGCTCCGTCAGCGTACCCTTGTGGTCGAACTTGGTGCCGCGGGGATGCTCGAACGGCTCGAACCAGGATGGGTAGACGAAGTTCGACATCTCGACGCCGTCGACGAAGAAGGAGTCCTCCTCCACGGCGTCGCAGACCTCATAGGCATATTGCGTGTTCCTGTTCTTGTCGGCCCAGAGATTGGCCATGGGGTCGAGCACCATCTCGAACAGCTCGTGCGAGGCCGCGACGCTGACGGGCTCCCCGTCCAGCGCCTTGACGAAGATCTTCGAGATCGGCTGGCCGCGATGCGTCAGCTCATGGCGCCCGAGCAGCCCCTCATGCGAGGCGTCGTCGAAATAGACGAGCTGCCAATCGGCAGGCTTCGGCTTCTTCGTGACGTAAAGGTCGACCGGATAGCCCCACACCGGCAGGAAATGCTTGTCGTAACACTTCTGGAGCGCCGCGGTGAGCTGGCTCATTTTGCTGCCGCTGATCGACTCCTCCGCGTAGTTGATGCAGGCAATCCGGACTGGCCTCAGCGACCGGCCGAGCAGCGCACGTCTCGTCTTCTTCATGGACATCACCGCGTGAAAGGGAAACTGAAATCCGGCCACCCTAACACGGCGCGCCGCACACGTCAGGGATGTATTCCGCCGCCTCGCCTGTCGGCCTAGACGCGCCGGTTGACCACGAACACCGCGGCCGCGCACATCGCCATGCCTGCAATCGCCAGCGCATCGAGCTTCTCGTCGAACAGTGCGTAAGCCATCAGCGCGGTCACGGCGGGCACGAGGTAGAACAGGCTCGCCACCGACGTCGCCGCCGCGTGGCGGATCAGCCAGTACAACAGCCCGATCGATCCGATCGAGAGCGCCACAGTGAGCCAGCCAAGCGCGAGCACGAACTCCCGCGTCCAGTGCACCACGCGATCCTCGAACAGGAAGGCGCCGACCGCGAAGAAGACGGTGACGGCCACATATTGCACGAAATTGCCGGCGCGCCAGTCGATGTGGTTGCAGTAGCGGCGCTGATAGAGCGTGCCGAGCGTGATGCTGACCAGCGAGACCACCGAGGCAAGCCAGCCGAGCCCGGCTTCGCCGGTCATGGGGCGGTTGTGCAGGATCAGCACCACGCCGCCGAGGCCGAGCACCAGCCCCGCCCATTGCACCGGCGTCACCTTCTCGCCCAGCCAGCGGTTGGCGATGGTCGAGGTCAGGATCGGCTGCAGGCCCGGAATCAGCGCGGAGAGCCCGGCCGGAATCGAATGCGCGATCGCGATGGCGGTGCCGCCGAGATAGAAGCCATGGACGAGGATGCCGGCCACCGCGCTATGCGCGATGCCGATACGGTCCGGCCATTTCGGCCGCGCGATGCCTGCGATGATCGCCATCAGGCCGACCACGATCGCCATGCGGATGGCGAGATAGGTCAAGGGATCGGCATTGTTGATGACGAATTTGGTGCCGATGAATCCGGTGCTCCAGAGCAGGACGAACAGGATCGGCGCGGCGCGGGCGGTCAGGGCTTCTTGATTATGGTTCATTGCCGCCCTCATTGCCCGATGGGGGCCTATGCGGCAATGCGAATTTCGACCTGAGCGATGCTGCGCTGCGACGGAGAGCAGCTCGGATCAGCCGCTCACCATTCGTCCGGACAGGGGTCGATGATCTTCCAGAGCTCGATGCCGTTCTTGATCTTCTTCATGTCGGTGGTGAGCCCGCCATTGCGGCGGATCCAGTCCTTCACCGTATCAGGATAATAGGACATCAGGTCGGACGTCCCTTCCGCGCTGGTGACCTTGATGCCGAAGGTGAAGGCCTTGTCGTAATAGGCCTGATGGAAGCCGAGGCTGGCGCGCGGCGTCACGCAGATCTTGTTCATCGGCACGATGCCGAGCACGAGCGTGCAGGCCGAGTTGCAGATGCCGTCGATGATGACGCGCTCGCCCTTCTCGCGGACACGCTTGTACTTGGCCTTGTACTCGTCGACATAGCCGCCATGGTCGCGGGTGATGTGCAGCTCGGCCCGCGCTGGCGTGGCGGCGGCGAGGCAGAGCAACAGCAGGCTCAAAAGCGTGATGCGCATGGCGGCGGACGACGACAGCCTTCAGGAATGGGACCGGCCTCGAAGGACCCCCAAAGGGCCGGCAACAGGAGTCTTATCGAATTCTCTTTGGTCATACTTGTGTGGGGAATTCGTTAAGCATCCGGAAAAGGCCAAAAATGGGCAGGATCCGGCCGCACTTCCGGCAATTCTGTCACACCCATCCGGGAATCTGCGGGATTGGGCCCGTTTTCCGCCCACCGGACGGGTGTCCTGGCGGCCTGAAATGGCTATAACCGGCAGACCTATTCGCGCGGGTTCCGGAGAATCGAGATGAGCAAGTTGAAGCTTGTAGCCGCGGTTGCTGCCCTGTCGGCCGCAATCCTAGCCCCTGGCCTCGCGGAGGCGCGGGGTCATCACCGCTACCACCGCTCCTACGCCAACCCGCTGCCCTACCCGATCAGCTATCTGCACAATTACGGCCCCGGCATCACCCCCGGCACCTTCGCCTATTACGACGGCCCCTCGACCAACCACTGCTACCAGAGCGCGGCCGCCTATGTCGGCCAGGACCGTCGCCGGCACCCCTGCTACTGAGGGGCACTGGCGCGTCCGCTGCGGGCGTCCCTATCGGGCGACGCCCGACAGCAGCAATTGCTTCTCGATCTCGTAGACCGGCAGCTTGACGAGGTCCTTGCCCACCTCGCCCTGAAGCGCCTTGCGCACGACGTCCGAATAATCGGCGCGGATCATGCCGAGCGCACGCGGCGAGGCCACCATGGTCAGGGCCGAGGTCTCGCCCGAGCTGACCGCGGCGTCGAGCCGGCTGGCCAGGCCGCGCAGGAAGGCGCGCTCGGCCTCATCGTGCCAATCGGTCTGCTCGACCGAGCTGCGCGCACCGCCGGCCGCGCCATGCAATCGGCCCGGCGCGTCGCTTCCCTGCGCGCTCGTCGGGGGATTGGGCCGCTCGTGCACCTCCCTGGTGTGGAGGTTCGGAAACATCTCGTCGCCGAGGTTTTCCAGAATGAGCGCCTTGCGCCCGTCGCACACGACCAGCCAGTCACCCTTGTCGATTCTCATCTTGTCCATTGCAGAGCTCCAAACAAACAGTGGGCGACCGATGCGGACGACCAGCCGAACGCTCTTCGCATTCCGCGAAGGACGGCCCACGGCGACAAGACTAGGGAGGAAGCATCGAAGATGAATTGCGCAGGATCAAGGTTGGTGGCGAAGTGCCGCGATGCGAGCACGGCATGGCCAGAAGCGCGGAGCTGGCGTAGTCTGGCGGAGCTGGATCAGGCGCGCGGCGGGGCAACTGAAAATTTGTTCATCAGCATTACATTTCGGTTCCGCCACAATTTGATCAGAACAACTTCGATATCCTGTATTGCGTAAGCAGAGGAAGACATCATGAATCTCAAGATTGGCCTCGTCGCCGCGTCCCTGTTCGGTGCCCTCGCGGCATCGCCGGCGGCGTCCGCCATGCCCATCGCGCCTGCACCTGCGGTCCCGCAGGTCTCCGACGTCGAGCAGGTCCGTATGGTCTGCGACGCCTGGGGGCAATGTTTCTGGCGTCCGAACTATTATGGCTATTACGGCCCGCGGCCGTACTACGGCCCCCGATATTATGGACCGCCGCGCTACTACGGCGGCTACGGCCCGCGCTATGGTTATTACGGCTATCGCCGCTGGTAACATTCGAAGGGGCCCTCGGGGCCCCTTCGCTTTTGCAAGATCGTGGAGTGCCCACGCGCCTGTTCGGCCGGCCTGGAGCAATTCCAAAACTGATCCAGATCAAAGAGGAAAATTCGCCGCGCCGTCATTCTACAGCGATGGCCGAGTTGATTGTTTTTCGATGCCCCCAGACGGGCATGAACGTGCAGACGCATCTGGAGAAGCAGCAGGGACCGGAGGGACGCAGCTTCGAGTCCTTCGCCTGTCCCGCCTGCACGCGCCTGCATTTCATCGACCTCGCCTCCGGCCAACCGATGAGCCGAGAACGTTGACGGTGACAATGATCTGACGGACGTCATGGCATGATGTCCGCAATACTACGGCCCGGAATCCCGTTTACTGAAGCACGATGTTTCGCCATTGATGTCGATGTACCGACGTTCATTTGATTGTCACATTGCAGCAGCCGGCCCGACGCATGTTCGACGCCCTCGCCCCGTCCTCCGCACTTCAACTGATCGGCTTTGCCGATGTCGATGCGTTTCGGCCGATCGAGTCGATGGAGGATGCCCGAAGCATTCCGCTCGACGTCCCGAACTTCGCGGCCGCCCGCGCCGTCGTCGCTCTGCCGGCGTGCCGCATCATCGTGATGAGATCCTTCGCGCGCATCCTCGACACCGCCTATCGCATGCCGGGCGGGATGGTGATCCTGCCGATGACCGACGACCTTCAGGTCAATTCCAAGGGAATGGATCTCGACGCGCGCTTCTTCGTTGCGCTCCGCGGCAACGATCAATGCCATTTCGTCGAACCCCAGACCAATTATCACGCGATGATCATCTTCTCTCCGGGCCTGAAAGACCGGGGCTGGTTCGATCATGCCGACGATTTGCGGGCCTATGTCGCGAACCGACCCGCCCTGCTGCACACACGGCAACTCCTGCTCGACATCCTGCGAACCGCGTCGGTGCAGCCGCTCCTGTTCGAGAGCACCGAGGTCGCCGCCCATCTCCAGGAAGGCCTGCTGCTCGCGCTCGACGATTTGTTTCGGATCGATGCGCGCCCGGATCGGAGCACCTCGGTCCAGGGCGGGCGGTCGACCAAGCTCGTGCAACGGATCGACGATTACGTCGCGGCCTATCCGACCGCTCCGATCTACACGGCCGATCTCGCCGGTGAGTTCGGTGTCTCGATCCGGACGCTCGGCGGCGCCGTCAGCAAGGTGCGCGGCATGAGCCTGCACCAGTACATCCGCCTGAAGAGATTGTGGGCAACACGCGCCCGGCTGCTCAAAGGCGGCGGCGCCACCGTTGCCACCTGCGCGCGCGCCCAGGGTTTCCACCACATGGGTGAGTTTGCCGCGGCCTACCGTGCCACCTTCCACGAGGCGCCATCGGACACGCTGGCGCGGGGGCGGCAGATCAGGCTTCCGGCAAGCTGACGCCACTAGCCGCGCTACGGCCACCCGACCCCAGTATCGCCCTGGAACATAGCTGGAACGCCAGTCGGGGCTGCGCGCTCGGGAGGCGTCAAGTCGGACGCAATATTGGCCGCGCGTCCTGCGATTTTCGGCCTGCGCCAGATCGCCTGGATCGCACTTCGTCACGGACGCGCGCGACCAATC
>NZ_JBFUES010000474.1:0-5650 GCF_056403875.1 Bradyrhizobium sp. P2_E8 | reverse complement strand
CCAGAGACGCCGGTTGGATGCGGAGAAGCTGCGGCGTACTGGATGCCCCGGTCAAGCGGGGGCATGACGGCGGAGAATGTGGCGGAATCCTCCGCTCGCAGCGAAGCAGTGATCTGATCCCTCTTAGGCCATTCGCAACGCCCAAGATTCCTGATCCCTCCGCCGGCGAATTCGGCTATTGAGGGACGCGGCAATCGTTCCGATCTTCCCGCGAGCATTCCGCGCTCGTCGATCCGTCTCGCCGGTGCGTCGTTCAATGCAGCTCTATCTCCCGATCGCCGATCTTCCGGTCAACGTCTTCCTGGTGCTAGCGATGGGCGCGGCGGTCGGCTTCGTCTCCGGCATGTTCGGGATCGGCGGCGGCTTCCTGATGACGCCGCTGCTGATCTTCATCGGCATCACGCCGGCGGTCGCGGTCGCCTCGGTCGCGAGCCACATCGCGGCCTCCTCCTTTTCCGGCGCGATCTCCTACTGGCGGCGGCGCGCGATCGATCCGGCGCTGGCGAGCGTGCTGCTCTGCGGCGGCGTAACCGGCACCGCGCTGGGGGTATGGACCTTCACGCAGCTTCGCGCGCTCGGCCAGCTCGACCTGATGATCGCACTGTCCTATGTCGTGCTGCTCACCACCGTCGGCAGCCTGATGTTCTCCGAAGGCCTGCGCGCCCTGATGCGGACCCGGCGCGGCGCGGTGCCGCCGCGGCGTACGCACAACTGGATCCATGGCCTGCCGCTGAAGATGCGGTTCAAGCGCTCGAAGATCTATCTCTCGGTGATCCCCGTGGTCATCGTCGGCATCATGATCGGCTTTATCGGCGCCATCATGGGCATCGGCGGCGGCTTCATCCTGGTGCCGATCATGATCTACCTGCTGCGGGTGCCGACCTCGACGGTGATCGGGACCTCGATGGTCCTGACCGTGGCCACCATGCTGCTCGCGACCATGCTGCATGCGGTGACCAATCACCTCGTCGATGCCGTGCTGGCGCTGATCCTGATGGTCGGCGGCGTCACCGGCGCGCAGTTCGGCGCGCGGGCCGGCCAGAAGATCCGCGGCGAGCAGCTGCGGCTGCTGCTGGGCCTGTTGATCCTCTCGGTCGGCGTCCGCTTTGTGATCGAGCTGGTGATCCGGCCGGAGGATCTCTTCACCATCCGTGAGCTGGGGGTGAGCGGATGACACGCGCGCTTCTCGCAGTCGTTCTCGTCCTGTTGCTCGGCAGCGCCGCGCGGGCCGAGCGGCTGATCGTGTCGGTCTCCAACCACCGCGTCACCGTGACGCCGAACTATTCCGGCGAGGAGCTGGTGCTGTTCGGCTCGGTCGAGAAGGACGCCACGACGCCCGCGGACCGCACGGCTTACGACCTCGTGGTCACCGTGATGGGCCCGCGCGCCGACATGGTGACTCGGCGCAAGGAGCGCACTTTCGGCATCTGGATCAACACCGACTACCGGCAGTTCCTGCAGGTGCCGAGCTATCTGGCGCTGTTCGCCAACCGCCCGTTCGACGTCATCACCTCGCCCGACATCGCACGGCGGCAGCAGATCGGGCTGAACAACGTGCTGCTGACCCAGCGAGTCAGCGGCGATTATGCCGACGTGGTGCCGAACGACGCATTCCGCTCCGCCTTCATCCGCCTGCGCACCCAGCGCGGCCTCTACCGCGAGGATGCGAGCGCCGTGACGTTCCTGACCCCGACGCTGTTCCGCACCGGCATTCCGCTGCCGGCGGAGGTGCCGATCGGCACCTACGAGGTCGAGATCAAGCTGTTCGCGGGCGGCGCATTCATCGGCAAGACCGAGACCGCCTTCGAGATCGTCAAGGTCGGTTTCGAACAGTTCGTCGCGACGACCGCGCGACAGAACGGCCTGATCTACGGCCTCGCCACCGCGGCCATGGCGCTGATGACGGGGTGGATGGCGTCGATCGTGTTTCGGAAGGATTGAGGTAACGCCACCTCCCCTCTCGTCGTCGCCCGGCTTGACCGGGCGACCTAGTATTCCAGAGGCCGGCGTCAGGCATCTCGCCCTCACAACAATCGCCGCGGCGTACTCGATGCCCCGCCTTCGCGGGGCATGACAATTGAGACTACGGCGCCTCGATCACCGTCGGCACGCCCGGCTCCAGCAATCGCAATCGCGTCCCGAAGCCGAGCACGTCGAACGTCTTGCGCAGATCCTCGCCGTTCTGGCGGAAATGCGCCCAGCCTTCGGTATGCAGCGGCACGATCACCGCGTCGGGAAAGGCGCGTGCGGTCTCGACGGTGTCGTTGGTGTCCATGGTGAGATGAAACGGCCCTCGCGTCTGCGCAGCGCCCGCGAACGGCAGAACCACGCGGCATTTGAAACGCCGCGCGACCTCGGCAACACCGTCGAACCAGGTGGTGTCGCCGCTGATATAGACCGCGCTTGTGTCCTTGCGGTTTGAGGACACCACGAAACCGATGACATCGCCCGACAGCGGCTCGATGCCGGCCGGACCGTGGCGCGCTGGTGTCGCGGTGATCGTCAGTGAATTGCCGTCACGGTCCTTCACATGCGAGGTCGCCCAGGGCGCAAGGCCTTCGGCATGGCCGCCGAGGCGCCTGGCGCCGGCCTCTGTCGTCAGCACGCGCTTCGCATGTTTGAGAAACTCGCGGCCGGAATTGTCGAGATTGTCCGAATGCTGGTCGTGGCTGAGCAGCACCGCGTCGACCGGGCCGATCGCATCGGCCTTCATCGCGGGGCCGATGGTCTTCTCCAGCGTCACATGCGGCAGCTGATAGGCGGTGTGCGCATCGTCGAAGGTCGGATCGGTGAGCAGGCGGAAGCCGTCGATCTCGATCAGCGCGGTCGGGCCGCCGATCAGGGTGATGGAGATGGGCATGAATAACTCCTTCTACGACACAGGCTTCGCGGCGGGCCGCGTCACCAGATAGATGCCGAGCGCGACCGGGATGATGCCGAGCAGGTCTCTCGCCTCGACATGCTCGCCGAGCACGAGGAAGGCGAACAGCATGCCGAGCGGCGGCATCAGGAAATGATAGGCGCTGGCAGCCGTGGCGCCACACACTTTCAGGAGATGAAACCAGAGCCAGTAGGCGAGGATGGAGCCGCCGAGCACGAGGAAGGCGAAGGCGCCGACCAGGCTTGGGGTGACATCGATCGCGTGGACGTCGGCGAAGGTGAGCGCAACCGGCGTCAGCACGATGCCCGCTGCGAGATTCTGCACACCGTTGCCGATCCACAGGCTTCCCTTCGGCGCGAGCAGCTTGAAGAGGATCGTGCCGAGGACGATGGAGGCGAGCGAGGCCAGCGTGAACACGATGCCGTGCAGCGAATCGGTGCCAACCGACAGGCGGTGCCAGACGATCGCCGTCACGCCGATGACACCGAGCAAAAGACCGCTCGCCTTGCGCCAGGTCATGCCTTCGCCAAGGAGCAATGCGGCGAGCGCCGCGGTGAACACCGGATTGGCCGACACGATCAGGCCGCCGAGCCCGGCCGAGACCGATTGCAGGCCGGTGTAGCCAAGCCCGAGATAGAGCGCGTTGTTGGCAATGCCGAGCACGGCGAAGATCGCGGCATCGCGCCAGGACAATGACCAGTCGTCGCCGCGGACCAGTGTCGCACCGAGGATCAAGATGCCGGCGAGCGAGAAGCGCGCGGCGAGCAGGATCAGCGGCGGACAATGGGTGACGCCGATCTTGCCGGCGACGAAGGCATAGCTCCAGAGCAGGCAGAACAGTCCGATAGCGAGTGGCAGCGTGTTGAAGCGGCTGCGGGGGACGGGAATCGAGGGGGCGAGYGACATGGGGGCATTCTCCTGAGCCCTCGATCTAGGGAGCCCGCTTGCCATTTGGAAATTAAATGATTAACTTCCGATCAGTGGATTTTCGAATGGAGGCGCCCATGCTCGATCTCGAGCTTCTGCGCAGCTTCGTCTCGGTCGTGGAGGCCGGCGGCTTCACCCGCGCCGGCGAGCGCGTCCACCGCACGCAGTCGACCGTCAGCCAGCAGATCAAGCGGCTGGAGGAGGATGTCGGCCAGGTGCTCCTGCACCGCGACGGCAAGGACGTGCGTCCCACCGAGGCCGGCGAGCGGCTGCTGTCCTATGCGCGGCGGCTGCTCTCGCTTGCGGAAGAGGCGCGCGACGTGCTGAGCCAGCCCGACAGCGAAGGCGCGATCCGGCTCGGCATTCCCGAGGATTTTGCGGCCTATCGCCTGGCGAAATTGCTGGCGACATTCTCGCGCTCGCATCCCGGCCTGCGGCTCGACGTCCGCGCCGACCAGAGCAAGAACCTCGCCCGCGATCTCGAACGCGGCGAACTTGATCTGGCGCTTTACAAGCGCGAGGCCGGCGAGAAGGGCGCCATCGCGGTGTGGCCGGAGCGGGTGCACTGGGTCACCAGCAAGAGCCATCCGATCGACGCGGGCACGCCGTCGGTGCCGCTGATCGGCTTTCCGCTGGGCTGCCTCTATCGCGCCGGCGCCATCCACGCGCTGGAGAGCGCCGGCCGCACCTGGCACATGGCCTACACGTCGTCGAGCCTCGCCGGCATCCAGGCCGCGGTCGCCGCCGGCATGGGGCTGAGCATCCTGTCCGAAATGTCGATCCAGGCCGATCATCGCGTGCTGACCGCAAAGGACGGCTTTGCGCCGATCAACAAGACCGAAATGGCGCTGATGGCGTCACCGGATGCGAGCCCGGCGACGCTGCGGCTCGCCGATCGGCTCGCGGAGTTCTGCGATAACGTGCAGGCGAAGGCGGCCTAGGTATCGCAACGGTGAAGGTGCGTAGGGTGGGTTAGCGCAGCGTAACCCACCACTGTCTATCTCCGCTGAAACAGAAGTGGTGGGTTACGCCAAGCGGTTTGCGCTTCGCGCAATCCGCGAGGCTAACCCACCCTACGAACCGTGTATCTCAATAACACCGCGACGCGGCGATGGCGTGGACGCGGCGGTCGCCGAGGAGATGGGCGACAAAACCGTTCTCCGGGAAGATCTTTGCAAACGCCGCATCGCGGATGCTGAGGCCGCCGGCATAGGCGCCGAAGGCGGGCATCACGGCGCGCAACCCGTCGCTGGCGAAGCAGCGACGCTCCATCGAACGGCCGCGCGCGGAGACGCGGGCCTTGGGATGGAGATGGCCGGCGATCTCGCCGCACGCGCCGGTCGGCTCGTGGCGGAAGGTGATCGGGCCGATCGCGACTTCGTCGGCGATGGTGCCGCCGAGATCGCGCGGCAGCATCGGATCGTGATTACCCGAGATCCAGATCCAGTCGCGGCCGGATTGGAGTGYGGCGACGGCGTCGCGATCCTCCGCGGAGAGGCGCTCATGCGCGGTGCGATCGTGAAAACTGTCGCCGAGCGCGATGACGGTGCGCGGATCATGGCGGGAGATGACAGCAGCAAGCCGGCCGAGCGTCGCGATGGTATCGTAAGGCGGCAGCAGCACGCCGCGGGTGGCGAAGCTCGAGCCCTTTTCCAGATGCAGGTCGGAGACGACGAGCAGGCGCTGCGCTTCCCAGAACAGGGCGCCGGAGAGATCGGCGGCGAACGATGCACCGGCAATATCCAGCGCAAGCGTTGAAGTAATCGATAGTGCCGCCTGCTCCGTCATGGCCGGGCGTAGCCGTTCGAAGAACGGCCTCGCTTCCGCTCGCCTATGCCCGGC
>NZ_JBFUES010000473.1:0-5658 GCF_056403875.1 Bradyrhizobium sp. P2_E8 | reverse complement strand
GGTCTGCGCGGCGGCCATCCTCAATGGCTAGGACAATGCGCGTGCCCTATCTGGTCAGCGGTACCAACGAATATGGCTGCTCCAATCTCGGCCGCGGCAGCGCCACCGTCGCGCTGCGGCTGGCGCGGAAGCTGCTGCGCGAGGGCTACATGGACGTGCGCGTCTGCACGCCGCGCGGACGCGTGCTGCAATCGGACGAACTGGACGAACTCAAACCCCCACAGGAGACCGACGCCATGGCCAAGGGACAGCAACGCGGCAATCGCGAAACCAAGAAGCCGAAGAAGGACAAGACCAAGGTGATCGCAGCAGCACCGAGCCGCAAGGACGCGGTGTGGCAGCCTGACTTCGGACCGACGAAGAAGAAGTAGGAAGTAGCAAGCGGGGATTCTCACCCTCCCCTGGAGGGCAGGGCAATCGSATTTAAGKCSGTYGCTCTGCGGCCCATCCTTCGAGACGCCCGCCTTTGGCGGGCCCTCAGGATGAGGACGGAGTGTGCGGCAAATTTCGACCGGCAAAGATGCCGCTTAGCCTCATCCTGAGGAGACCGCGGAGCGGTCGTCTCGAAGGACGAGGCGCGCKCTCMGACCCYGCCAAGAAGYCATATGCGATTGCCCCGCCCTGGAGGGGGAGGGTAAGAACCCCCACCGTCTCCTCCCCGTCGCGCTTTTTTGCTATACTCGCCCCGGTAGCATTACCGGGAGGGGCCACCTGTGGAGCACGAGCGCAAGATCGAACCGAATACCGAACCGAAGAACCTCGTCATCTGCTGCGACGGCACCGGCAACGAGATCTCCGAGAACATCTCCAACGTCCTCAAGCTCTATCGCTGCCTGCGCAAGACCGACAAGACCTCGCCGCGGCAGATGGTGTTCTACGATCCCGGCGTCGGCACGGTGACGGAGCCGACGACGTGGCACCGCTTCAAGGCCAACGTCAACCTGGTGCTGGGGCTCGCCACCGGCTACGGGCTCGATGACAACGTGCTCAGCGCCTATCGCTTCCTGGTCGAGCACTACGCGCCGGGCGACAAGATCTATCTGTTCGGCTTCTCGCGCGGCGCCTATACCGTGCGCGTGCTGGCGGGGCTGATCCACAAGATCGGGCTGATCTCGCCGGAGCAGGCGAACCTCGCGGGCTCGGGCCTCGTCGCCTACAAGCAATATTCCGGCACCGGGCGCGGCAACGACATCGAGGACCTCAGCGATGTCGTTGTCGACGATCAGGGGCCGCTGCCGAAGGACACGTTCGACCTCGCCGCGCAGTTCGCGCGCATCACCTCCACGCGCTGGCCGACCATCCACTTCATCGGGGTGTGGGACACGGTGGCGAGCGTGATCGTGCCGCGGCGCGACAATTTCTTCTTCGTGTTCAGCCTGGAGGAGCTCGCCTTCACGCTGCGCAATCCGAGCGTAAAAATCTTCCGCCAGGCGATCGCGATCGACGAGCGGCGCTGCATGTTCCGCCTCAAGGAGTACGAGGAGCCGCAGGAGTATTGGCGCAACCGCTATGTGCCCGACGAGAAGAAGGAGCCGCAGGACATCCTGCAGGTGTGGTTCGCSGGCGTGCATTSCGACRTCGGCGGCGGCTATCCGGAGGCCGAGAGCGGGGAGTCGAAATATCCGCTCATCTGGATGATCGAGGAAGCCGCGAAGGCCGGCCTCAACTTCAACCCGCGCACCGTGAACCAGCTCGCCTGGGGCGTCCAGCGCAAGAACTCGCCGTTCCAGTATGTCCCGCCCGCCTACACCGGCAAGTCCGGCGAATTGCACAATTCGATGACTGCGGCCTGGCGGCTGCTGGAGTACCTTCCGAAGAGCGCGAAGTACAGGGAGTGGCCGGAGCGAAAAGTGTTTCTCGGCTTCTACATCCCCGATTGCGAGCCGCGCCTCATCCCCGAAGGCGCGCATGTGCACGAGAGCGTGGTGAAGCGGATGGCGGTGGAGCCGGACTACCGGCCGGTGAATTTGCCGAAGACGTACGAAACGGTGCCGATGCCGGTGCCGCCGCATGTGGGGGTGGCGGCGGAGGCGGAGACGGTGTGAGGGCTGCGCTCGCGCAACACCTTCTGCCGTCGTCCCGGCGAAGGCCGGGACCCATASYCMCAGGGAGCAGTTTGGCGAAGRCTCGTCGTTCGGTACTGCCACCTTTCACGGCCGAAAGATCACGCGGTATGGGTCCCGGCCCCCCGTGCGCAATTGCGCACTAGGCCGGGACGACAATGGTGATTGAAGCGCCGCAGCACCCCGCTACCGCCGCTTTCTCCATTCGCCGCTACTTTTCATTAAAATTCTCCCGCCCACCTTAGCCGGATCGCATCAACTCCCGCCGATCATTGCAACAGACCACCCGCGCTATCCGCGGAATTGGAGGAGATGTGCCAATGCATCCGCGAAGGTTCGCCCGTGTGAAGCCCGCAGGACTGGTGTCGCGCCAGGCCAAGATCATCACCGACCCGCGCGCGCCGGTGATCCCCTGCACGCTGATCGACTATTCGCCCGGCGGCGCCTGCGTCGATCTCGGCGGCCAGGTGAGCATCCCCGACCGGTTCGAGCTGCTGCACGTCAACACCAAGAAGCGCTGCCGCATCGCCTGGAAGCGCGGCACGCGGGTCGGCGTGGTGTTTTAGGGAAGCTGTCACCGTAACCGAATAATTCCCGCCGAGCACTCCGCTCTGCTCCCTCCCCCCTTGCGGGGGAGGGTTGGGGAGGGGGGTAGCCAAGCAAAAGGTGCGGGTCGCATGCGAGGCCGCGGCAACAGAGTTTCGCTCAACGCGATAGAGGACGCCGTGTGGCTCCCCCTCCCTAGCCCTCCCCCGCAAGGGGGGAGGGAACGCAGTGTGCTTCGCGGCGCTGTCTTTTCCAGAGCAACAAGCGACGCCTTACTTCCGCATCCGCGCCTTCGCGCCGGCGACGATCTGCATCGCGACGCCGGCGATCCAGCCGAACAGGACGAGCCAGGTCCAGACCATGTGCGGATCGAGCCGCAGGACGATGACGGCGACCGAGGCGAGCGCGGCGAGCGTGGCGCAGAGCGTGCCGGCGGAGCTCAAAAATTCCGCGGCGTCGATGGCGCTGTGCGCCTCGTCGAAGGGCAGCTGCGGCGTGTCGATACCGAGATAGAAACCGACCGCGCCCAAGCCCATCATCAAAAACAGGAAACCCTGCGTGGTGAGCGGAGCGATCGCCGATCCGACATAGGCGCCGACGAACAGCCCGCAGGCGGCCCCCGCCATCGCGAGACCCACGCGCTCCAGCACGTGAGCAGCGTTGCGAACGCGAAAACGCATGGCGGGCCTCCGTGAGGCGTTGAACGTTGCGAAGGTTAGGCCAGTTTTGCAGGGGGTGGAAGCTGAGGGAGGTTACGGATGCGTGAGGGGCGGCTGCGATCTCGCAACTAACCTATGGAGTTACTCCCTATGGTTATGCCGCCGTCCCCTCACCTCGCCCCGAACGTCGTCTTGCCGAACAGCGCTTTCTGCGTCGACGGCTGCGAGCGCCAGTATTGCGGCGGGGCTTCGACCTCGCCGCCGAGCTCGGCGGCGGCGTGCCAGCCCCAGCGCGGGTCGTAGAGCATGCCGCGGCCGAGCGCGATCATGTCGGCCTTGCCGGAGGCGACGATCTCCTCGGCATGCTTCGCGTCGGAGATCATGCCGACGGCGATGGTGGGCAGTCCCGTCTCGCGGCGGATGGCGTCTGCGAACTGCACCTGATAGCCGGGGCCGAGCGGGATCTTCTGCAGCGGCGAGACGCCGCCGGAGGACGCATCGATCCAGTCGATGCCGCGCGCCTTCAGCACGCTCGCGAATTCGAGGGTCTGCGCCAGATCCCAGCCGCCCTCGACCCAGTCGGTCGACGACACCCGCATGCCGATCGGCTTGTCGTGCGGGAACGCGGCGCGTACCGCGTCGTAGACCTCGAGCGGGAAGCGCATGCGGTTCTGCAAGCTGCCGCCATACTCGTCGGTGCGCCGGTTCGAGATCGGCGACAGGAACTGATGCATCAGATAGCCGTGCGCGCCGTGCAGCTCGATGGCGTCGATGCCGATGCGCTCGGCGCGTTTCGCGGCCTCGACGAAGGCCTCGCGGATGCGCATCAAGCCCGCGGCATCCAGCGCCAGCGGCGCGGCCTCGCCCTCCTTGTGCGGCAGCGCGCTTGGCGCCACCGTCTGCCAGCCGCCTTCACTGACCGGGATCAGCTGGCCGCCGTCCCAGGGCCGCGCGCTGGAGGCCTTGCGGCCGGCATGGGCGAGCTGCATCGCGACCGCGGTGGAGGAATGCTTGCGCACGGAGGCGAGGATCTGCTTCAGCGCGGCTTCGGCGGCATCGCTGTAGAGCCCGAGGCAGCCCGGCGTAATGCGGCCGATCGCCTCGACATGGGTCGCCTCGATGCAGAACATCGCAGCGCCCGACAGCGAAAGATTGTTGATGTGGGTGAAGTGCCAGTCGGTGGGAACGCCGTCCTCGGCCGAATACTGGCACATCGGCGACACCACGACGCGGTTCTTCAACGTCAGGCCGCGCAGCTTGATCGGGGAAAACAGGGCGCTCATGCGGGGAGTTCCGGGGGATGAGAGGGGAGATTAAGGGGAGTGTAGTGAGGGATCCGCGGATTTCCAGCGGCGCGACAAGCATGCCCGCCAGCGAGGCCATGCATTGCGCGCGTCATATGATCACAAGAGGCCCCTTGGCTGTCGCCAAAACCTCCGCTGTCATCCCGGGGCACGCGAAGCGTGAGCCTGGGATGACGATCGAATTTGGGGCCCCTACTCCAGCTCCTCGAACTGGCCCGCCCTGGGCTTGCCCATGCGGATGCGGCCGTCGGGCAGCAGCTCGCCGTCGGCCTCGGCGGAAAACTGGATGGTGGTGCGGCCGTCCTTCATCGCTGTCGCCTTGCCGAGCGGCCCGAGCTTGTCTGCGAGCGCGGCGTCGTCGAGCACGAACACGCGGTAGTCGGTGAGATGAAAGCGCCGCGGTGCCTGCCAGGTCAGCGCGGGGACCGATGTGCGCATATCGCCGTCGGTCTTGATATCGACGCTGCGGCCGGTCACGTCGCGGAACAGGTCCGGCGCATCGATGAGGCGCACGCGGCGGCCGTCGATGGCGTAGAGGTTCAGCGTGACGATATGGCGCTCGCTGCGGAAGGAGACGGCGACGGTGCGCGAATCGGCCGACCAGGCGGCGTGGAACGCATCCGGCGCGGTGTCGAGGATGTTGTCGTCGTTGACGTTGTCGAGCGTCATCAGCCGGCGATGGCCCGGCTCCGCCATCAGGTAGATGCGAAAACCCTCGCCACCGGTCTCGCCGCCGCCATGGGCTGCGACGGACAGCTTCCCATTCGGCGCGCGGCCGCCCTGGATGATGGCGTATTCGTTCTTTCCATACCGGTGCTCGGCCGTCGCAAAGGCCGGCGACAGCGCGGCGAGCGTGAGAGCAAGGGCGAGGATGGCGCGGCGGAAGGGCATGAGGGTGTGTCGCGATACGGGCGGCGAACGTTCACTCCACCAGCGTGAACTGGAGCAGCAGCGTACGCTGGAGCATTGAAAAATTGTCGTCCGAGACCAGCGTCAGCACGGTCTCGCCCGCGGGCGTGACGTGGGCGTCGATGCCTTCCATGTTGTCGATCTCCTGGCCGAGATCGGCCCTGAACAACGCAGGGC
>NZ_JBFUES010000472.1:0-5677 GCF_056403875.1 Bradyrhizobium sp. P2_E8 | reverse complement strand
GGCGAGGGTTGCGAGCTTCTGAGCCCGGCTGAGGCGGGCCGTCGTTTCCCGATGCTGCGGACCGACGATCTGCTAGCCGTGCTGGCGAGCCCGCACGATTTGCGGGTGGAGTCGCGCATCGCGGTGCCGGCACTGGCGCGCTGGCTGGCCGAAGTGCACGGCGTCACCTTCCTGTATCAGACGCTGGCCAAGGCGGTGACACCGCCGGTCATCGACACCACGCGAGGGCCGGTCAGGGCCCGGCTCTGCGTGGTCTGCCCCGGCGACGATTTCCTGAGCCTCTATCCGGAACGCCTGGCGAGCTACGGCCTCGTCCGATGCAAGCTGCACATGCTGCGGGTCGCATCGGCGAGCGCGATGCCGCGCTTCAACGCGGCCGTGATGTCGGACCTCGGCCTCGTGCGTTATCTCGGCTACGCCGAACTGCCGGAGACCGCCGCGCTGAAGCAGCGACTCGAATCCGAGCAGGGCCAGCATCTGGCCAACGGTGTGCATCTGATCGCCGTGCAGAGCGAGGATGGCTCGCTCGTCGTCGGCGATTCCCATCACTACGACGCGACGCCGGACCCGTTCGGTCCGGATATGGTGGACGAGTTGATCATGGACGAATTCCGGCAGGTTATGGCCTGGCCAACGCCTGTCATCCGCGAGCGCTGGATCGGCACCTACGCCTCGGCGTCCGACCGGCTGATGCTGATCGACCGCCCATCTGAAACTGTGCGCCTCGTCATGATCACCAGCGGCACTGGCGCCAGCACCTCGTTTGCGATCGCCGAGGAAGTGCTTGACGAATTGACGTCCGGGAGCTGAGCCATGACCGACAAATTCGAGCACGTCCAGGCCGTCGTGTTCGACTGGGCCGGCACGACGGTGGATCACGGCTCGCTGGCGCCGATGGGCGTGTTCGTGGAGGCTTTCGCGCGCTTCGGTGTTGCGATCAGCGTCGAAGAGGCGCGCGGGCCGATGGGCATGGCCAAGCGCCCGCACATCGCCGCCCTCCTCCGCTTGCCCCGGATCGCCGCCGCGTGGCGCGACAAGCACGGCCACGCGCCAACCGAAGCCGACATCGATGCGCTCTATGCGGTGTTCGTGCCGATGAATGTCGAGGTTGCCGGGCGCTACGCCGACGTGATCCCGGGCGTGGCCGAGGCTGTCGCCGGACTGCGGCGTCGCGGCCTGAAGATCGGCTCGAGCACGGGCTACACGCGGGAGATCATGGCCGAGGTCATTCCGGTTGCGGCGGCGCAGGGCTATTCGCCTGACAGCATCGTTTGCACCGGGGACACGCCCGACGGCCGGCCGACGCCGTTCATGCTGTACAAGGGTTTTCTGGATCTCGGGGTCTGGCCGGCCTGGAGCTGCGTCAAGGTCGACGACACCGAGGTCGGGATCAAGGAAGGTCTCAACGGCGGCTGCTGGACCGTCGGCGTGGCCGTCACCGGCAACGTGTTCGGCTTGTCGCTTGCCGACACCGCGGCGCTGCCACCGAAAACCTTCGCCGAGCGGCGTGCGGCAGCGGCCGGCCGGCTGGAGGCCGCGGGCGCCCACTACGTCATCGACGGAGTCGCCGATATCATCCCCGTGATCGCGGCGATCGAGGGCCGGCTGGCCCGCGGAGAGCGGCCATGAGTGCCGCCGAGGGCGACGTCAATCTGTCGGCGGCGCGGCGTTCGTTTGCGGAACGCCACCTCGACGCGGAAACGAAAAAATGGCTCGACGAGGACGAGCGGTGGTTCCTGCGGCAGTCGCTGTCAACGCCCTGCCTGAACGTCRCCACCGCCGCGGAAGGCAGCCATCTCGTCGATCTCCAGGGCCGACGCATCCTCGATTTCCACGGCAACAGCGTGCACCAGGTCGGCTACGGTCACCCCCGCGTGGTGGCGGCGATCAAGTCACAACTCGACACCCTGCCCTTCTGCCCGCGCCGCTACACCAACAAGTCCGCCATCGACCTCGCCCGGCGCCTCGCCGAACTCGCGCCGGCGCCCCTGGAGAAGGTGCTGCTGGCACCCAGCGGGTCAGCTGCAATCGGCATGGCACTGAAGCTCGCCCGCTACGCAACGGGGCGACACAAGACGCTGTCCATGTGGGATGCTTTCCACGGCGCCAATCTCGACGCGGTCTCGGTCGGCGGCGAATCCCTGTTTCGGCGCGGCGCCGGCCCGCTGCTGCCGGGCACGGAGCATGTGCCGCCGCCGGGACTGGCCGCGCGCTTCTTCGGACAGGACGGCCGCGCGCATGAGCGCCTCGCCGACTACATCGATTATGTCCTCGAGGTGCAGGGCGACGTCGCGGCCGTGATCGCCGAGCCGATGCGTTGGACCACGGTCGAACTGCCGCCGCCCGGCTTCTGGCCCCGCGTGCGCGCGAGCTGCAATCGGCACGGGGCGCTCCTGATCTTCGATGAGGTGCCGAGCTGCCTCGGCCGCACCGGGACCATGTTCGTCTGCGAGCAGGCCGAAACTGCGCCCGACATTCTCGTGCTGGGCAAGGGACTGGGCGGCGGCATCATGCCGATGGCGGCCATCGTGGCGCGGGCCGATCTCGACGTGGTGCCCGAGGGAGCGCTCGGCCACTACACCCACGAGAAGAGCCCGGTCGGCTGCGCCGCGGCGCTGGCCACGCTCGATGTGATCGAGGAGGAGCAGTTGCTCACCGCGGCGCGCGTGCTCGGCGCGCACGCGCTCGAACGGCTGCAATCGATGGCGCAGCGTTATCAGCTGATATCAGAGGTGCGCGGCGCCGGTCTCTATCTCGGCGTCGAGATCGGCCGCCGCGACGAGGCTGAAGCGAACGCGCGTGCGGAGCGCCTGCTGTACCGCTGCCTGGAGGCAGGCCTGAGCTTCAAGCTCGGTGGTGGCAACGTGGTCACGCTATGCCCGCCGCTCACGATCTCGCGCGATGAACTCGACCTGGCGCTGGATATTCTCGATCAGGCGATGTCGGGGTTGTGAGCAGATCGCAATGCGCACGCTTCGCGACGCCACGCCCCATCCGGGCTACGAACATCAAAACGAAAAAGGCCCGGTCGCGCGACCGGGCCTTTTCTTGATTGGATCGAAGACCCGCTCAGGCCGCCTTGGAGACCAGGGCCTCGCTGTCGACGAGCTCGGTGCCGATCAGATAGTCGCGGCAGCCGCGCAAGGAGCGCAGCGCGCGGTTGAAGTCGATGCCGGTCGAGACCAGCGCATGCAGCGTCGTCGGGTTGCGCACGATGCCGCGCAGCACGGCGGCCAGATCGATCTGGCCGTTCGGCTTGATGGCGGCGCGGGCGAGCGCCGGCAGCGCGCGATGGGCGGGATCGCTGATGACGCGGACCGCGGCAAAGGGCAGCCCGGCCTCGGCGGCATAGGCGGCCGCGATGTGGCTCTCCATGTCGACGGCGGAGGCGCCGGTCTCCGAGTGCAGCGCCGCCTTGCAGGACCGCCCGGTGACCACTTCCTCGGCGCCGGCAAGGCTGCCGCGCACCACGCGGCGGCGCCCGGACGTCAGGCGGTCGATCAGGTCGTCGCCGAGCGACAGCCCGGCGGCCCAGCGGGTATCGCCTGACAGCACCTCGGTCGCCAGCACGACGTCGCCGGAGCGCAGCGTCGGGTCGAGCCCGCCGGCCACACCGAACGAGATCACGCCGCGAATCGTTTCAGGGTCCACCACGGTCAGAAGCGCCCGCAACTGGGTCGGGCTGCTGGACGAGCAGATGACCGCCATTCCGGGCCCGGCCGCGATGCGGGCCTCCTGAACCAGACCRGTCACAATGAGTATTGGCCGCGGATCAATGGCATTGCCCGCGGTAAGATAGTCCCCCGTCCCCAAAGTCACATTCCGACCCCTACCACCCTGCTGTTGGTGTTCCGCAAGTTCCGATACCGCGCCAGCGCCCACAGCGGGAAGAACTTTGGGTAACCATGATACCGTAGATAGAATACACGGGGAAAGCCTGTGGCGGTGTACCGCTGCTCGTCCCACAGTCCTTTTTCGTTCTGTGTTGCAATCAGGTACTCCACCCCGCGGGCGACGGCCGGGTGATCAACCTCGCCTGCCGCCATCAGGGCAAGCAAGGCCCATGCCGTTTGCGAGGCGGTCGAGGGGGCGGGTTCCCAGCCCTTGTAGTCCAGGCGGTAGCTGACGGCGTCCTCGCCCCAGCCGCCGTCCTTGTTCTGGATCGAGGCCAGCCAGGCGGCGGCCTTCCGGATCATCGGGTCGTCGTGGCTGACGCCGGCCATGTTCAGGGCGCAGAGCACCGACCAGGTTCCATAGACGAAGTTCATGCCCCAGCGGCCGTACCAGGACCCTTCCGGGTGCTGGGTCTTGCGGAGGTAGGCAACGCCATCGGCCACATGCTTGCTGGTCTTGGCGGTCTCGCCGAGCTGGGCCAGCATCGAGATGCAGCGCGCGGTGACGTCCTCGGTCGGCGGATCGAGCAGCGCGCCGTGGTCCGAGAACGGGATGTTGTTCAAATAGTATTCGAGATTGTTGACGTCGAAGGCGGCCCAGCCGCCGTCGTCGCTCTGCATGCCCTCGATCCACTCCCGGCCACGGTCGATCGCGGCGTCATAGCCGGTGACGCCGTGCTCCCGGCGCATCCGGTCCATCGACATCACCACCACCGCGGTATCGTCGAGATCAGGGTAATAGGCGTTGTTGTACTGGAAGGCCCAGCCGCCCGGGCGCACGTCGGGCCGCTTCACCGCCCAGTCGCCCTTCACGGCGAGCTCCTGCTTCGGGATCAGCCAGTCGAGGCCTTGCTTCGCCGCAGGCACGGCCTTGTCGCCGCCGGCCTCGAGCAGCGCGTGGGCGGTCAGCGTCGTATCCCACACCGGCGAGACGCAAGGCTGGCAGTACGCCTCGTCATCGCCAATCACGAGCAGCTTGTCGATGCCCCGGCGCGTCACCGCGCGCGGCGGATAGCTCTCGTCCTTGCCGAGCGCGTCGTACATCATGACGATGTTGGCCATGGGCGGATAGATCGCGCCCATGCCGTCCTCGCCGTTGAGCCGCTCCTCGGTGAAGGCGAGCGCGGCATCGATGGCGCGCTTGCGCAGGCTCTTCGGAAACAGCGGCTCGATGACGCGCAAGATCGCATCGAGCGAACGAAACAGCAGGAACCAGGCCATGCTCTGGTGCGGCGCCTTCGCGGTCATGCCGATCGAGCGCGGATCCTGGAGAAACAACTCGTCGATGCCGACGCCCTTCGGATTCCTCGCGCGCGGCTTGAGCGCGGCGATGACCATCAACGGCACCATGGTGGTGCGCGCCCAGTAGGAGATCTTGTTGATGTGGAACGGCGACCAGAACGGCAGCAGCACGATCTCGATCGGCAGCACCGGCACCGCGCGCCAGGTCACGACGCCGAACATCGCGAGCATGAAGCGCGTGAAGACGTTGCTGTGAATGGCGCCGCCGCGGGCGTGGATCGCCTCGCGCGCGCGCACCATGTGCGGCGCGTCGATGGAATCCCCGATCATCTTCAGCGCGAAGTACGCCTTCACGCTGGCGCTCATGTCGAACGCGCCGTCATGCACCAGCGGCCAGCCGCCATGGGCGCCCTGCACGCGGCGGAGATAGTTGCCGATCTTGGCTTCGAGCACGGTGTCGACCGGCTCGGCGAGATAGTGGCGCAAGAGAATGTATTCGGCCGGAATCGTGCAGTCGGCCTCGAGCTCGAACACCCAATGGC
>NZ_JBFUES010000471.1:0-5677 GCF_056403875.1 Bradyrhizobium sp. P2_E8 | reverse complement strand
CGACTACCCCACGCTGATCCAGGTCACGCCGGCGATCAACTACATCGAGCCCGCGGTGTTCACGACGAAACTGCGCTTCGACGTCGCCGGCTGGAATTCGATCAGGGACTACAGCATCGGCATCGTCCGCGGCGTCGGCTCCTCGGAGGCCGGCACCCGCGACATGGCCCGCGTCACGGCGACCACCAGCCTCGAGAACATGATCAAGATGCTCGACGCCGACCGGTTCGACGTGATGGTCACCGACCTCTTCAGCGGACTCGTCGCGGTGAGGAAGCTCAATCTGCAGGCCAGGATCTACCCGCTCTCGCCGCCGCTCGAGCGCATCCACATCTACCACTACCTGCACGAACGTCATCGCGATCTGGTGCCGAAGGTCGGCAAGGTGATCGCGCAGATGGAGGCGAGCGGCGAACTGGCGGCGCTGCGGGAGGCCCTCGTCAAGCGGGTCCTCAACGCGCCGTGACGGGGTCGCTCAGGTCGTGCGAAGCCGTTCGCGTAACGCCACAGCGGCGATCAGCACGCCGACGCACCAGGCCATGACCGCCCGGTGGGGCTCCTCGCCGAGCAGCACTGTGAAGATGCTCGTGAGCAGGCATGGCGCGATCGCCTTGCTGCTCCGGCTCGCCAGCGAGAGCAGGAACGGCAGCGCGGCGATCGATATTTGCAGGACACCCATCAGCGAAGACCGGTCTCGCCCAAGGCCCTAGAAAAGGCTCTAGAAAGGCTTCAGAAGCCGCAGACATTGAGCGCGCGCGGGCGTTTGCCGCGGCGGCTCTCGACGATGCGTTCGCCGCCGTTCTCGGCCGAGCTGCCGTAATAGCGGTGATGTCCGCTCTGGTCGTGCAAATCGGCAGGCTCCGATTGTGCCGCCCGCCGAGCGTCGCAGATGATCTTGATGGTGTGACCCGACATTGCCGCCTCCGATGACCTTTCGTGATCTTGTGGCCATCAGTCGCCTCGGCTTTGGGCAGCGTTCACCCCGCAAGGCGGCAATCGGGTTTCAGGACGGTTTCGTCGAGCCTGCAAGACGCAATATTTTGTGCTTGGGGATTGTCGGGGCGGGCCGCGGTGATAAGTCCTTTGGACGCGCGCAGCAAAAAAGCGAGGTGACGATGCTCTACGCCATCCTGGCCTATCACGTGGAAGACGAGATTTTGTCCTGGACACCCGAGGAGGACGCGGCAGTCGTGGCCAAGGTCATCGAGGCTCAGGCGCCCTTGAGGGCAAGCGGACATTTCGGGCCGGCCGCCCGTCTGGACGAGACCCGAAAGGCCCGCACCTTGCGTGGCCCCGGCGCGGGCGTGGTGCTGGACGGCCCGTTTGCCGAGACCAAGGAGCAGCTTCTGGGCTTCCACCTCGTGGAATACGACACGGACGATGAGGCCATCGCGGCGGCGCGGAGGCTGCGTCAGGTCAATCCGACTGCGGTCTACGAAATCCGCCCGGTCAAGCTTTACGTGCCGTCCGACGGGTTCGGCGCGACACCAGGGTAAGCCGCGGCCTTACGCGCCCGGCTCGGTTCGCGCGACGTAGAAGCGCTGGATCAGCAGCCCGCCGAAGGCGATGAACCACACGAAGGGCGCGACGTGCGGCGCATATGCCGCCACGATCGTGCCCGGGATGAACACGAGCAGCGGAAACAGCGAGGCCATGATCTCGTGGCGCCAGCCGCCCAGGATCGTCCACCACAGCCAGGCATTGAGGCCGGCGATCGCGGTCAAATGCAGGCCGTAGAGCACGGCGACCGCGCTGCTCATGCCGTAATTGGTGTAGAGGCCGTTGGTGACGGGCAGCAGCACGATCGAGAGCAGGAAGAACAGGTTGAGGATCACCGCGCCGCGACTGCCCACCGGCTGGCGCGCCAGCCGGCGGTGATGGCTGATCCAGAACACACCCGCGATGATGAAGCTGAGCGCGAAGCCGGCGAGCTTGCCGGAATAGACATGGGCGAGATCGCTCCAGCCGGGGGCGCTGGTGAACACCGCGGCCTTGGGCAGATCGTAGGCCAGAAGCGTCATGGCGACGCCGAAAATGGTGTTGCTGAGCGACTCCAGCCGCCGCATCTCGAACTGGTCAGGCTTGAGCTCGGTCATGCCGGGCGCGCACTTCTCGGACTGGAACCTTGGGCCGTCTTTTCCCTAGGTGTTAAATCCGGTTCCGTCCAGTCGCATTGCGATTCGCGAGGAGATCGCCGAATCTCACGGTTTCACCGGGGCGATTCGTGGCAGCATATCTGGACACGCTCAATGCGGAGCAGCGCCGCGCCGTCGAGCATGGCGTGGCCGACGGCACGACCGTGGGCGCCCCCCTGCTCGTCATCGCCGGTGCCGGCTCCGGCAAGACCAACACGCTGGCCCATCGCGTCGCTCATCTGATCGTTGCGGGGGCCGATCCGCGCCGGATCCTGCTGATGACGTTTTCGCGGCGCGCAGCGGCCGAGATGGCCGGCCGGGTCGAGCGCATCGCCCGAAAGGTGCTCGGGGAGAACAATGCCGCGATCATGCGCGATGCGCTGACCTGGGCCGGCACCTTCCACGGCATCGGCGCGCGGCTGCTGCGCGAATATGCCGAGCGGATCGGCGTCGACCCTGCCTTCACCATCCACGACCGCGAGGATTCCGCCGACCTGATGAATCTGGTCCGGCACGAGCGCGGCCTGTCCAAGACCGAGAGCCGCTTTCCCGCCAAGGGCACGTGCCTGTCGATCTACTCCCGCTGCGTCAACGCCGAGATGGAGATCGAGAAGGTGCTAGGGGCGCACTATCCCTGGTGCGCGGGCTGGGCGGCCGAGCTGAAGGGCCTGTTCGCGGCCTATGTCGAGGCCAAGCAGGCCCAGCACGTGCTCGACTACGACGACCTGCTGCTCTACTGGTCGCAGATGATGAGCGATGCGCCGATCGCCGAAGAGATCGGCGGACGCTTCGATCACGTGCTGGTCGACGAATACCAGGACACCAACCGCCTGCAATCCTCGATCCTCTTGGCGCTGAAGCCCGACGGACGCGGCCTCACCGTCGTCGGCGACGACGCGCAGTCGATCTATTCGTTCCGCGCCGCCACCGTGCGCAACATCCTGGACTTTCCGCAAAGCTTCTCGCCGCGCGCGGAGATGATCACGCTCGACCGCAATTACCGCTCGACGCAAGCCGTGCTGGCGGCGGCCAACGGCGTGATCGGCCTCGCGCGCGAGCGCTTCACCAAGAACCTCTGGACCGAGCGCACCTCCGCGCAAAAGCCGCAGCTCGTCACCGTGCACGACGAGGCCGACCAGGCCCGCTACATCGTCGAACAGGTGCTGGCCAACCGCGAGCAAGGCGCGCTTCTGAAGCACCAGGCGGTGCTGTTCCGGACGTCCTCGCATTCGGGTCCGCTGGAGATCGAGCTGACCCGCCGCAACATCCCGTTCGTGAAATTCGGCGGCCTGAAATTCCTCGACGCCGCCCACGTCAAGGACGTGCTGGCGCTGCTGCGCTTTGCCGAAAACCCGCGCGACCGCGTTGCGGGCTTCCGCATCCTGCATCTGTTGCCCGGCATCGGCCCCGCAACCGCGCAGCGCGTGCTGGACCAGATGGCGGAGAGCACCGATCCGCTTGCTGCACTCGGCCAGTTGCCGGTGCCGCCGCGCACCGGCGCGGACTGGACCGATTTCGTCCGCACGGTCGCGAACCTGCGCTATTCGGAATGGCCGGCGGATCTGGAGCGCGTGCGGCTCTGGTACGAGCCGCATCTCGACCGCATCCACGAGGAATCCGAGACGCGCCGCGCCGATCTGATGCAGCTCGAGCAGATCGCGAGCGGCTACGCCTCGCGCGAGAAGTTCTTGACCGAGCTGACGCTCGATCCGCCGGATGCGACCAGCGACAAGTCCGGGCCTCCCTTGCGCGACGAGGACTATCTGATCCTCTCCACCATCCACTCCGCCAAGGGCCAGGAATGGAAGTCGGTGTTCGTGCTCAATGTCGTCGACGGCTGCATGCCCTCCGACCTCGGCGCCGGCACCAGCGCCGAGCTCGAGGAGGAACGCCGCCTGCTCTATGTCGCGATGACGCGCGCCAAGGACGATCTCCACCTCGTCGTGCCGCAGCGCTTCTTCACCCACGGCCAGGCCGCCAAGGGCGACCGCCACGTCTACGCCTCGCGCACCCGCTTCATCCCGGAGCAGCTGGTCTATCTGTTCGAGCGCACCGCCTGGCCGAAGGCCGCCGCCGGCGCGGCGCGCACCGCGGCGCAAGGGCCGAAGATCGACATCGGGGCAAAGATGCGCGGGATGTGGCGGTAGCAGCGTCTTGTTTTGACGCGTTTTCTTTACGCGAACCGGTATCCACTTCGCTCGAAAACGCTTTACGCGTTCAGCCGATCGAACTGGACCTTGCCGGCCTTCAGCACCAGCGGAATGTGCTCGCCCTGACCGAGCAGGCAGGCCACGTCGCGCAGCGGATTGCCGTCGACCACCAGCAGGTCGGCTATGGCTTCGGGCGCGATCCGGCCGAGCTTGCCCTCCATGCCGAGCACCTCGGCGCCGATCAATGTCGCGCTGGCGATGACGGCCTGGGGCCCTAGAATTTCGGCGCGGATGCGGAATTCGTCGCTCTGGAGACGCTGGGACGGCCCGAGCAAGTCGCTGCCAAACCCCATCTTCACGCCGGCGTCGCGATAGATCGCGAGCGAACGGAGACCGGCGTCGCGGACATCGGCGATCTTGGCGACGCTCTCTGGCGGCAGGCCATATTGGGCGCCCTCGTTGGCCAGCGCTTCGTAGGTGACGAGCGTCGGCACCACATAGGCCCCCTTCTCGGCCATCAGGCGCGCGGTCGGCTCATCCACGAGATTGCCATGCTCGATGGTGCGCACGCCGCAGCGAACCGCGCGCGCGATGGCGGCGGCGGTGTAGGCGTGGGCGAGCACATAGGTCTGGCGCCCGCGCGCCTCCTCGACGATGGCGCGGATCTCGTCCTCGGAGTAGCCGAAGGCGCCGACCGGATCGGTCGGCGAGGCAACGCCGCCGGAYGCCATGATCTTGATCTGGTCGGCGCCCATCTGGAGCTCCTCGCGCGCCGCCCTGCGCACGCCGTCGACGCCATCGGCGACGCGCGCCAGTGCGCCGACCCGCACGCAGCACGGACATGGTGCATCGCTCGCCAGATAATCCGAGCGCGCCCGCATGTCGCCGTGGCCGCCGGTCTGGCTCAGCGCCCGGCCCGAGACGAACAGCCGCGGGCCGTCAGTGAGACCGGTCTCGATCGCCTGCTTCAGCGCATGGCCGGCGCCGCCGGCATCGCGAACGGTGGTAAAGCCCCGCCGCAGCATGCCGCGCAAGAGCAGCGTCGAGCGCAGCGTTACCAGCACGTTCGGCATGTGCACCTGCTGCGCCAGATTGAGCTCGACCGCCACCGCATGCACATGCAGGTCGATCAGGCCGGGCATCAGCGTCTTGCCCTTCAGATCGATGGTCCGGTCGGCGGTGGCCTGAAGCGGCCGGTCCGAGACCTCCTTGATCAAATTGTCTTCGACCAGCACGTGATGTCCCTCCAGCAGGTCCGGCTGGAGCGGATCGAGCAGAGCGGCGTTCTTGAAGAGGATGCTGGGCATCGCGGCGTCCTGTCAGAAGTGGGCCGGCGCAAGCAGTGCCGGCAAGGTGAGTTGGGCAAAGGGAAGGCACGCGGCGACATCGTCC
>NZ_JBFUES010000470.1:0-5679 GCF_056403875.1 Bradyrhizobium sp. P2_E8 | reverse complement strand
GGTTGACCGTGATGTACTTCATCGTTTCGGTCAGCAGGGGCGTCGCGTGCTGGCCCGGCTTGCCGGTGACGACGCGGGTGGTCCAGACCTGCTGGCCGCGCTGCATCACCTTCAGCGTGTAGTCGGGAATGTTGAGGATGACATAGGCATCGCCCAGCGAGGGCACGCCGAGGTCGCGCGGCAGCCAGCGCCAGCGCTCCATGTTCACCAATACCGTGTCGATCTGCCTGTCACGCTTCGGCGTGTTGATCGCCTTGACCGTCTTGTCGTCGAGGACGCCGGTCGCCTTGAGCTCGGCGCTGTTCTGGAATTTTCGGACGGCCTCGGCGACCGTGGCGTCATAGCGGGTGTCGCTGGCATTCTCGGTGATGCCGAGCTTGGCGCGGAGCTGCGGCACGCGCGGATCTTCGACGACGACCTCAGCCTGCTTCTTGCCGGCCGGGGTGTATTTCAGCGCCGGACCGTCGGCGACCTCGATCACCGGGCCGTTGCCCTGGCCGCGGAGCTCCGCGAGCTTGGCCTTCAGTTCCTTGTAGAGCTTCTGCGGCGGGTTGTAGCTGTCGAGCGCCGCGGAGGCGTCAGCCGCGGTCGTGACCTTGGCGAGCACCTCGCTCGGGTCGACCGGGTGCTCGGGATAGAGGATGTCGGCGCTGACCTGCGACCAGTGCATGCGGCCGCTCTGCGCCTGGCGCGCATAGTCGAACATGCTGGCGGTCAGCTTCAGCTCGGCGTCGGCGAGCGCATCGGGGGTCGTGGCGGCGGCGAAATCCGGCACCGGATAGTCGGCCGGATTGAGGCCGTCGGAGGCCGCATCCTTCAGCCGCGCGATCACGCCCTTGGCCGCGGCGGTCAGGCTGCCGCCCTGGGTCCAGACCGGGGCGAAGTCGCGCCCACCGTAGAACTTCTCGACGGCGGCGCGCTCGTTCTTGCGGTCGAAATGGCGCGAGGTCTTGGCGCCGATGATGTCCTTGAGCTTGTCCGCGACCGGCTGGTCGGCGGCGGGAACGGCGCTCGCGGCCTTCACGGGCTCGGAGGCCGGCTGCTCCTTGGCGACGTCCTTCGGCGGCTCGGCCGGAGTCGCTGCGGCGGCGGGGGCCGTCGCAGTATCGGCCTTGGCCGGCTCGGTCTTGGCAGGTTCGCTCTTGGCAGCTTCGGATTTGGCAGGTTCGCTCTTCGGCGCCTCGCTGGCGGGCGTGGTGGCGACGTCGGCAGGCTTGGTCCCGACCTTGTCGGGCGCAGGTGCGGCTTCGGCCTTCGCAGCGTCCTTGGCCGGCTCCTTCGCTGAATCCTGGACCGTGGCGGTGGTGTCGAGCTTGATGTCGGACGCGGTCGGGGGCGGGACGTTGGCGGGCTCGGGACGCGGGATCGCGGCTTCGATCGCCAGCTCGGCGGCGCTGCTGCGCGCCTGATCCTGCGCCAGGGCTGAGCTGGCCGACACCGTGAGGAAGGTTGCCGCGACCGTCATCAAGACACGGTCGAAGCCTGCACGGTGGTTCAAACAGTCACGCATTGTGTCGCACCCCTCGGGTGAACTGTCCCTCGTGGAACAGCTTTGTTATCGCCTAATTGAGCTTCGGCTAAACCGCGCCGGCCTCTCGAAAGTTGCACGCCTGCACGCAACGATTCATACGCAGACGATATACAGGCCCCGGTTTTGCAGCCAGCGCTACCCGGGACAACTCACGACAAACTGACTTCAAGGGAGCCTCTTGGCAACGGATTGTGGGCCCTGGCCACACGCTTTTCCCTCTGTCTGTCACTTCCAAGTCACGGTTCAAATCGCAGTCGAATTCTGTCGTCATGCGAACGGCTTACAGCGTCACCGTGCCGTCGCGCGAACCTCCGTTCGCATCAGGCTCAGTGCGTCTCCTCACCGCTTTTCCCGCCATGTCCGGGAACCCCGGCCTCGTCGAGTTTTCGGTAGAGCGTGGACCGGCCGATTTTGAGGCGGCGGGCGACCTCGGACATCTGCCCGCGATAATGCGAGATCGCGAAGCGGATGATCTCGTTCTCCATGTCCTCCAGCGGGCGGACGTCGCCGGTCGCGGTCAGCATGGGAAGAGTTCCCCCCGAGGGGAGCGGTGCAATCGGTATTTCGCTACCCGACGACACGACCGAAGGCGCCGCGATCGGCTCGAGCATCAGCGGCGCGGTCGGAATGTCGGTCGCGGGATGTGGCTGCGAGGTGAGCAGGGGGAAGTCGCCAAGGTCAAGCTGGTCGCCCTCGCTCATCACCACCGCGCGGTACACCGCATTTTCGAGCTGGCGGATGTTGCCGGGCCAGTCGAGCTGGGCGAGATGCGCCACGGCCTCGCCGCTGATGCCGGTGATGTGGCGGTTCTCCTCGGCGGCAAAGCGCGCCAGGAAATGCCGGAGCAGATGCGGGACGTCCTCGCGCCGGGTCCGCAGCGAGGGGATCGTCAGCGGCAGCACGTGCAGGCGATAGAACAGGTCTTCGCGGAAATGGCCCTGCTTCACCCGTTCCAGCAGCCTGCGGTTGGTTGCCGAGATGATGCGGACGTCGACCTTCACGGGCTTGCGGCCGCCGACGGCCTCGACCGCGCCTTCCTGCAGCGCGCGGAGCAGCTTGACCTGCGCGGCCAGCGGCAGCTCRCTGACCTCGTCCAGAAACAGCGTGCCGCCATGGGCCTCGACGAACTTGCCGGTGTGGCGTTCGGTGGCGCCGGTGAAGGCGCCCTTCTCATGGCCGAACAGGATGGACTCGACGAGGTTGTCGGGGATCGCGCCGCAATTGACCGCGACGAACGGCTTGGCCTTGCGCTCGCCGCTGCCATGGATAGCGCGCGCGAACATCTCCTTGCCGACGCCGGACTCGCCCTCGATCAGCACGGGGATCGAGGAGTTCGCCGCCTTCTGCGCGGTGCGCATGACGCCCGCCATTGCTTCCGCGCGGGTGATGATGTCGGAGAAGGTCAGCCGGCCCTCGCGGCTGTGACGGATGCGCTGCAATTCGCCTTTGAGCGCGGAGGCGTTGAGCGCGTTGCGAAGCGAGACCTGGAGCCGCTCCATGCCGACCGGCTTGACCACGAAATCGGCAGCACCTGCACGCATCGCCGAGATCACGTTGTCGATGCCGCCATGGGCGGTCTGCACGATGACGGGCACGCTGAGGCCGGCTTCGCGGATCTTCGCCAGCACGCCCATGCCGTCGAGGCCGGGCATCACGAGATCGAGGATGACGCCGTCGATAGCAGGTGCATCGGGGGCGGTGAGGGCGGCGATCGCGGCGTCGCCAGAGTCCACGACGACCGTCTCATAGCCGCATTTCTGCACCATGTTCTCGATCAGCCGGCGGGCTACTGCGTCGTCGTCGGCGATCAAAATACTGGCAGCCATGGTGTTCCCCGCACGCTACTACTATCTGTCTCGAATCGGGGCACTCTGGCCGAAGCCGATTAACGCACTCTTAAACCTTGATGCCCCCGCCCGCCGTCGCGCTTGTTGAACACAGGTTTCCCACAGAATGACTTCGCGCTCCAAATCTGCCTTGAAGAAGCCCGCTCCCAGCAAACCCGCTCTCCGCAAGCCGAGCACCAGGAAATCCGCCGCCAAGAAATCCATCGTCAAGGCAAAGCCCTCCAAATCTTCACTCGCCAAGTCGTCACTTGCCAAGTCGTCGCTCGCCAAATCTTCACCCGCCAAGCCTGCGAGCAAGACCGGCAGGCTTCCGGAATGGAACCTCGCCGATCTCTATTCCGGGATCGACGCGCCGGAAGTGGCGCGCGATCTCGAAAGGATGGATGCCGATTGCGTCGCGTTCGAGACCGACTACAAGGGCAAGCTCGCGACAGGGACAGCAAACGAAGATGGCGGAAAATGGCTCGCCGAGGCGGTGCGACGCTATGAGGCGATCGACGATCTCGCCGGCCGTCTGGGCTCCTATGCCGGCCTCGTCCATGCCGGCGACAGCGTTGATCCCAAGATTTCAAAGTTTTACGGCGATGTCTCCGAGCGGCTGACGGCGGCGTCCACCCACCTTCTGTTCTTCGCGCTCGAGCTCAACCGTGTCGATGACGATTTGTTGACCCGCGCGATGCAGGCGCCGGAGCTGGCGTATTACCGTCCCTGGATCGAGGATCTGCGCAAGGAGAAGCCCTATCAGCTCGACGACAAGCTCGAGCAGCTTTTCCTGGAGAAGGCGCAGACCGGCTATTCCGCCTTCAACCGGCTGTTCGACCAGACCATCTCCAGCCTGCGCTTCAAGATCGGGCCTAAAGAGCTCGCGATCGAGCCGACACTCAATTTGTTGCAGGACCGCGACGGCGCCAAGCGCAAGAGCGCGGCAGAGGCGCTGGCGAAGACCTTCAAGGCCAATGAGCGCACCTTCGCACTGATCACCAACACGCTGGCCAAGGACAAGGACATCTCCGACCGCTGGCGCGGCTTCAAGGATGTCGCGGATTCCCGCCACCTCAACAACCGCGTCGAGCGCGAGGTGGTGGATGCGCTGGTCGCCTCGGTGCGCGCGGCCTATCCAAGGCTGTCGCATCGCTATTACGCACTGAAGGCGAAGTGGTTCGGCAAGAAGCGGCTGGCCTATTGGGACCGCAACGCGCCCTTGCCGTTTGCGGCGACCGACATCATCGGCTGGCCTGATGCCCGCAACATGGTGCTGACGGCCTATCGTGGCTTCTCGCCCAAAATGGCCGACATCGCCGAGCGCTTCTTCACCGACCGCTGGATCGACGCGCCGGTGCGTCCGGGCAAGGCGCCGGGCGCGTTCTCGCATCCCACCACGCCGTCGGCGCACCCCTATGTGCTGATGAACTACCAGGGCAAGCCGCGCGACGTGATGACGCTCGCCCATGAGCTCGGCCATGGCGTGCACCAGGTGCTGGCGGCCAAGAACGGCGCGCTGATGGCGCCGACGCCGCTGACGCTGGCGGAGACCGCGAGCGTGTTCGGCGAGATGCTCACCTTCAGGCGGCTCCTGGCACAGACCAAGAGCGCCAAGCAGCGCCAGGCGCTGCTCGCCGGCAAGGTGGAGGACATGATCAACACCGTGGTCCGGCAGATCGCCTTCTATTCCTTCGAGCGCGCGGTCCACACCGAGCGCAAGAACGGCGAGCTCACCGCGACGCGGCTCGGCGAGATCTGGCTGTCGGTGCAGGGCGAGAGCCTGGGGCCGGCGATCGAGATCAAGGCCGGCTACGAGAACTACTGGATGTACATCCCGCACTTCATCCATTCGCCGTTCTACGTTTATGCCTATGCCTTCGGCGACTGCCTCGTGAACTCGCTCTACGCGGTCTACGAGAACGCGGCCGAGGGCTTTGCCGAGCGCTATCTCGACATGCTCGCCGCCGGCGGCACCAAGCACTACTCCGAGCTGCTGCGGCCGTTCGGACTCGATGCCAAGGATCCCAAATTCTGGGACGGCGGCCTCAGCGTCATTGCCGGCATGATCGACGAGCTGGAGGCGATGGGCTGAGCGGCGCGGACGCTTCGCGCTAGCTGGTCGGGTTGGCCCTGCGGCCGAGGCTATTTTGCCCGGCCGCAGGTTCGTTCACGTCGGCGAAGGCGAGCATCGCGCCAAACCGGTCGGTCGCCGGCTTGTCGAAGCCGACCGCGCCCTCGAAGCTCGCGGGATTGCGAAAGGTGCCGAGCAGCATGTCCCAGATCGGCAGGTCGCCGTAGTTGAAGGCGTGCACGTCACGC